>JAYWHK010000227.1:0-7988 GCA_043777755.1 Saprospiraceae bacterium | reverse complement strand
CTGAAAACTACGGAGAAGTTTAAAAATCGTAGATTTTTGAACAAACTCTGCGCTCTCTGCGCCTCTGCGTGGTCTAAAAATAAATTCTCAAAGAGAATTTTAATAGATAATTTCACGCAAAGGCGCAGAGAACGCAGAGAAAGAAATATTTTTTGCAAAAACACCTCTTTTATACTGAAGTGAAAGTGATTTTCGGATTGGAAAAAATTACAGCTATTGATTTTCAATACATTATGAAATAATGACCCCGAAAATCACTTTCACTCTAGTATAACTACGCAAAAAATTCTCCGTAGTTTTCAGTACAATATTAAAAAATATAACTTTGTGTAAAAATACAATTACAGCACAAGTAAGAATAGAAACCACTAATTCTCATGGAAAAAAAAATCCCATCGCTACTTCTCGGAACAGCCCAATTTGGTTGGAACATTAACCGTCAGAATTCGTTTGAGCTATTAGATGCTTTTTACGAAAGCGGTTTTAGGCAAATTGATAGCGCAACGAATTATCCCATCAATAAAATCGCAAGTGATTTCAGAGCAGCTGAAAATATCTTATTGGAATGGATTCGGATAAATGGTATTCAAGACCTTCGAGTGATGATGAAAATCGGAAGTTTGAATAACCTCCGAACACCTGAATGTAACCTGAGTAAATCTTTTTTACTGATGTCACTTGAAAATTATCGAAATACTTTTGGTAAAAACTTAGATACGCTAATGGTTCATTGGAGTAATCAAACAAGTGATGATGAAATAATTGAAACTATCTCTACTTTGAAAAAAATCCAGCAAGAAGGTTTGGAAATAGGACTATCAGGCATTACTTCTGTTGAGAAATTTGCTTCTTTTTTTGAAAATAAACAAATATATATTCAACTGAAAAACAATATTTTACAAAGTGATTTTGCAAAATATATAGATTTTTTTCCTAAAGCAAAATACATTACTTATGGTATGAACGCAGGTGGTGTAAAACTCACTACCGAAGGATATACATTGGATAGTACGCTAAAAATCAGAGGTGGAGATACAAGCAATCAAAATGATATTTTAAAGATAATAGAGCAAAAAATCATTGCCGCCAATCAAAATAAAAATAGACCTTCAATAGATTCATTTTTTCAAGTAGCAATGATACATTCGTTTTACAATCAAAATGTTTATGGCTTATTGGTCGGAAATTCCAGTGCTGCTCAATGGAAAAATACGTTTGATTTTTATAAAAAAATGCAAACGTTTGATTATTCAGACGTTTTGAAATAATATTTAAGAAGCATGACTAAAAACCGAAATGCCAGTTTAACCTTTATTTTTATCACAATTTTATTAGATGTGATAGGATTGGGTTTGATAATCCCTGTTTTACCGAAACTTATCAACGAGTTTGTTGGCGAAAACATCACACAAGCTGCCTTGTATTTGGGAATTACGATGAGTGTTTATGCGCTTATGCAATTCGTTTGTGCGCCAATTATTGGGGCATTAAGCGATCAATATGGTCGTCGTCCAGTATTGCTATCTTCGCTGCTTGGTTTTGGGTTGGATTATATATTGTTGGCATTAGCACCTTCTTTGGGTTGGCTTTTTGTAGGTAGAGTCATCGCAGGCATCACGGGCGCAAGTTTCACAACAGCACAAGCCTACATTGCAGACATTAGCGCGCCAGAAGATAGAGGCAAAAACTTTGGTTTGGTAGGTGCAGCATTTGGTATTGGTTTTATTATTGGTCCTGTTTTGGGTGGTGTTTTATCAAAATATGGCGATTTGCGAACACCTTTTTGGGCCGCTGCTGTATTGAGTTTGTTGAATTTTTGTTACGGTTATTTTATTCTTCCAGAATCATTAAAACCCGAAAATAGAAGAAAATTTGATTGGAAAAGAGCAAATCCTGTTGGTTCTTTACTCCAATTAAAAAAATACCCAGCTATTTATGGAATGTTGTCCGCTTTTATTTGCTTACAATTGGGAGGACAAGTTCACCCAAGCACTTGGGCCGTTTTTACCATGAAACAATTCCAATGGGACGAACTTGACGTGGCATTGTCCTTAGCATTTGTTGGATTTATGATTGCATTAGTGCAAGGCGGACTGATTCGCTACACTACACCTCGATTGGGACAACATAAGTCAATCGTTGTAGGTTTATCCTTTTATGCAATAGGTTTCTTTTTGTTTAGTTTGGCATCAGAAGGCTGGATGATGTACGCATTTATGGTACCATTTGCATTGGGAGGTCTTGCTGGGCCGACTTTGCAAGGGGTCATTTCTGCTAAAGTAAATCCCTCAGAACAAGGCGAACTACAAGGCGCATTGACAAGTTTAATGTCATTGACAAGTATACTTGGCCCTTTGATGCACACCAATATATTCTCTTATTTTTCTTCTGAAAATGCCTTGATTCATTATCCAGGTGCAGCATTTTTTGTAGGCTCAATTTTAGCATTATCAGCGTTGTTTATTATTTTAAGAACATTACCAAAAGAAAATCAAGTGAATTGATAATTTATTTGGATATATTATTGAAAAGAATGTAACTTTGCAGCGTTTATTTTAACATAATTTCAAAAAAAATATAAAAATGATTAGAATTCTTGTTAATGACGGTATTCATCCTGATGGAAAAATGCTTTTAGAAGAAGCAGAATATGAGGTCATAACCGACAAAGTAGCTCAAGAAAACCTTATTAAAGAGTTGCCGAACTACGATGCTATTATTGTACGTAGCGCAACAAAAGTGCGTAAAGAATTGATTGATGCTTGTCCGAACTTGAAACTTATCGCTCGTGGCGGTGTTGGCTTGGACAATATTGATGTAGAGTATGCTGTAAGCAAAGGCATTAAAGTTATCAACACTCCTGCGGCATCTTCTCGTGCAGTAGCGGAATTGGCATTTGGACACATGTTCACGCTCGCTCGTTTGTTGCATAGTTCTAACCGTGCAATGCCCGTAGAAGGTGGTACGAATTTCAAAACTTTAAAAAGTACTTATTCAAAAGGCTTCCAATTGATGGGACGCACACTTGCAGTAATTGGCTTTGGTCGTATCGGACAAGAAGTTGCCAAAATCGGTTTAGGCTTAGGAATGAATGTGATTGCAGTAGATCCTTATATCAAGGAAGCTGAAATAGGTATTCAACTTTATGGCATTGGCAATATGCGTTTGGCTGTCAGAATGGAAACAAAACCTATGGAAGAAGCCTTACGTAAAGCTGATTTTGTAACTTTACACATTCCTTTTAGTGGTGGAACGCCAATTTTAGGTGTGGAAGAGTTTGAAAAAATGAAAAAAGGTACTTATTTAATCAATACTTCTCGTGGAGGAACGGTTGATGAATTGGCAATGTTAGATGCTTTAACTTCTGGTAAGTTGGCTGGTGCTGGTTTAGATGTTTTTGACAACGAGCCATCTCCTCGTCCTGAGATTTTGGCACATGACAAAATTTCTCTGACACCACACACTGGCGCAGAAACTCAAGAAGCACAAGTGAACATTGCAATGGAATTGGCGGATAGAATTATTGAGTTTTTTGGAACGAAATAAATCAACTTGTGTATAAATAAAATAAACACATAAAAACATAGTACACATAGTACATTGATTTTCAATACTATGTGCACTATGTTCCTATGTGTTTAATATCAAATAATTTTGTCTTACGACTTAAATCACTAAAAACTTATTTAGCGACGGTTGTTTCTATTGTTAGAAAGTCCACCACCATTGCTTCGATTGTTAGTATTATTGTTACGTCTGTCACCGCCACCACTATTGTTGTTATTATTCCGTCTGTCACCACCGCCACTGTTGTTGCTACGTCTATCACCACCATTATTATTGTTATTGCTGCGACCCGTATTTTTTTCATCTGTACGACGACGTTTGTTGGCAGTTGCCAAGCGGTCAATTTTTTGATCTTCGTCTAATTCCAATGTTCCATTAGATAGCGTATCCAAATCATTTTTGATGATTTCGTCACTGACATAATGTTCTTTATTCCAAGTGCGGTACGCCAATTTCATATAAGCACCAATCGTTCCGACAAGCCCTTCTTTAATGATAGGGTCTTCCATCTCTTGTGCTTTTTTAATCAACAAATGGACGTTGTTTCCATAGTGACGGAAGCGTGCGCCCGAAGGTGGATAAGCGATTGGTTCAGGTTTTTTAACCTTATCGTCTAAGGTCGGATGAATACCATTTGGCGGCATAACACCACCCAAATTATAATCAGAAATATGAAAAACGTGTTTCCACAATTTCTCTTTATAATCGTCCACATTTTTACTTTGCGGATTCATTTGATACATCAAAGTAACAATCGCCTCTACCATCAACTGACGTTTGGTTAAGTCTTTTTCTTCTTTTGCAAAACGAATCATTGCTTGAATGTTACGACCATACTCAGGAAAAAGCAAGTCGCTCTTTTCTGTATTGTATTCCATTCCGTGGACGGTGGCGTTTGGACTAATCATATATTTTAAAGTATTTTAATTTTTTGTAAAAAAGAAATTCGTAATTGTTTCTTATTCAACAGTAACGGATTTCGCTAAATTTCTTGGTTGATCAACATCGCAGCCACGCATTACAGCGATGTAATAAGACAACAATTGTAAAGGAATCACTGACAATAATGGTGTCAAAATTTCTTCCGTATCAGGAATTTCGATGGTATAATCTGCAATCTCTTTAATGACTTCATCGCCTTCTGTAACAATGGCAATCACCATACCCTTTCGAGCTTTTACCTCTTGAATATTGCTAACGATTTTTTCGTAAGCACTTTTATTCGTACAAACAACCACAACAGGCATATTTTCATCAATCAAAGCGATTGGGCCATGCTTCATTTCTGCCGCAGGATAACCTTCTGCATGGATGTACGAAATCTCTTTCAACTTCAATGCACCTTCTAAAGCTACTGGGAAGTTGAAGCCACGACCTAAATACAAGGCATTTGGCGCATCTTTTACTTCGCCAGCGATGTATTTTACTTGTGCAGCAATTGTTTCTAAGACCGTTTCAACTTTTGCAGGCAATGCTTCCATTTCATGCAAAATACGACGGTAATCTGATTGTTTTAACTTCCCACGCTTGTAAGCAACACTCAATGCCATCATGGTCAAAAGCGTTACTTGTCCTGTAAATGCTTTGGTAGAAGCTACACCAATCTCTGGGCCAGCGTGAATGTAAGAACCTGCATCTGTCAAACGAGCAATCGAAGAACCTACCACATTCACAATACCGTAAATCAAAGCTCCTTTTGACTTTGCCAATTCAAGTGCTGCAAGTGTATCAGCTGTTTCACCTGATTGAGTCAAAGCAATCACCACATCTTTTTCATTAATGATAGGATTACGGTAACGGAACTCAGAGGCGTATTCTACTTCTACTGGAATTCTTGCCAATTCTTCAAAAAGATATTCAGCAACCAATGCTGCGTGCCAAGAAGTTCCGCAAGCAACCATCAAAATACGGTCTGCATTAACAATACGATTGGCGTGTTCTTCCAAACCTCCAAGGCGAATCCAGCCTTCTTCTGCGTTCATACGACCACGCATACAATCTGCAATACGGGTTGGTTGTTCGTAGATTTCTTTTAACATATAGTGGTCGTAACCACCTTTTTCAAGCATTTCTATCTCTAATTCTACCTCTTGGATAAAAGGTGTTAATTCTTCATTTTGGACAGTACGAATGTTCACATCGCCATCACGGGTAATGCAAACAATTTCTTCGTCATTCAAATAAACTACTTTCTTAGTATATTCGACAATAGGCGAAGCATCAGAAGCCATGAAAAATTCATTTTCTCCTATTCCAACAACCAAAGGACTGCCTTTTCGTGCGCCAACGATTTTGTCTGGCTCATTTTTGTCCATTACGACAATCGCATACGCACCAACCACTTGAGTCAATGCTTGACGAACTGCTTCTTCAATAGGCAAATAATATTGTTGTTGTAATTCTTCAATAAAGTGAACCAAAACCTCAGTATCTGTTTGACTTTTGAAAGTATGACCTTTGCCTTGTAATACTTTTTTCAAAGCGTCATAATTTTCAATAATGCCGTTGTGTACAATCGTCAGGCGTTCATTACCAGACGTATGTGGATGGGCATTTAAATCATCAGGTTTCCCGTGTGTTGCCCAACGGGTATGTCCAATACCAACACTTCCAGTTCTATTTTTATCCGCAGCAAAGTCAATCAATTCTTGAACTTTACCTTTTTTCTTATAAACATTGAGTTTGCCATTCATAATAGCAACTCCAGAACTATCATAACCACGATATTCTAAACGTTGTAATCCTTTTATTAAAATTGGGTAGGCTTCTTGATGCCCAATGTAAGCTACAATTCCGCACATAATGTCAAGATGATTGTTTTATTTTAAACTAATTTTTATTTTATTACTTTTTATAAATGTATTTATTTTTTCAAAATGTAATAAAAATTACTTAATCTTTGTATAATAAAGTTTTAATTTTGGTGCGTATTTGGGATGTTTGCTACCATAAATTATAGTTCGGGTAGCTCTCTGATTTTTAGCAATTGTTGTCAAGTAAAAAGTATCGTCTTTTGTTATTTCGTCAATTTCTTTTTGAACAAAATAAGAAAGATTGAAAACATATTTTTTCAAACTCACACCATTGACTGTTGTTGTGATGGGTTTTCCACCAAAAGCTGTGTAGCCGCCATTTCCACCAAGTTCTGCATCTTTTTTAAGTAAACTTCTACCATTGCTTGCTTCGACAGCAAGCAATTGAACGCTTGGTGCTAAATCATCTTTAGTAGGCATAGCGTAACATTCTAATTCAGCTTTATTGATAATAATTCCACTGTTCTTTAATTTTTTCAAATTTGGAATTTTAACCTTCATATTTGTTCCAGCCAAGCCTTGTAAGTAATTTAAGGTATCGCCATCTGTTTTAGCCAATGACTGAATTGCTTGGTTGCTGAAATTATGCTTATAGTTTGGTAATTTTACAGCATCTGGGTCAGGAAATAAGACGACAGCTCTACGTCTTCCATCTTTGTCTTTGTAATATATAGTAATATTACTTAATAGATTGTAACTTATGCCATTAGATGTTGTTGCATTTAAAAAGAAATTAACCATTCCTTGGTTTTTACTTGTTGGCTTCAACCATAATCCTTTAAACTTCTTTTTAAATTCAGAATCTGTATTTAAGGAAGCACTATCCAAGGCTAAAATCTCTGTTCCAAAGCTTTTGTCCAACAAAATTCTCAAATGTGTAGCCGTTTTTGTTGTGAACAAAGAATCTTTTTTGTCTTTGTCGAGGTAAATAGAAGAGGTAAGTGTAAGTTCTTCTTTAGCACCAACTCGAGCAATAAAATTATTTTTTACGCCAATAGGAGTTGCGTCCACGCCATATTTTGCAGTAGAATAAACATTGCCTTTGATGATGTTTTCAGGCGTAGCTATTACTGTCTGATTGATGCGATAGACCTCCAAACTTCTTGGTGTTGTAATATTTCCGTAGCTTGTAGAATCGTATTTTAAAGCTAAAACAACAGAATCAACAATCGCACCAGCAAGTGTTGATGGCGCAATGGAGTTGGCTGGTAGAAATTCTACATACATACTTGATGTTGCCTCGCCCATAATAGGGTCGTCCATAATACCTATTGGAAAAGAATATTGTGGAAAATCAGGTGCTTGAATAACCACACTATCTTCTCTTACGGTATTTGTTTGTACGCTAAACGTATCAATAAAGGCTACATTAAGTTGGTCTTGGTCTAAAATATCTGCACCAACGGAAGTTGTTTCATTACAACTTGATTGAAGAATCGTAAAAAAGATAGCAACTAATGCAAAAGTGCTTATTAGTAATTTTTTCATAATGTTGTTAAAAAAATGTCTTTAAGTATTGGGGCTAAATTAATTAGTATTATTTTTTTCAGTCGATTGCTCAAAAAATCATAAATAACTTCCTTACAGTCAGTTATTTATAACTTTTTT
>JAYWHK010000226.1:0-8010 GCA_043777755.1 Saprospiraceae bacterium | reverse complement strand
ATTTTACAGTATTTTGAAGATTTATAAAATATTTAAAATATTGAAAATCAATTATTTATAAAATATAGATTCAAATTCCTTAGCTTAATGACATTGGGATTTAGGGAGGTCACCACATCACCACTTTCATCAAACAAATAATCACCATTTTCATCAATCAATACTACTGCTGTATCAATACCACCATCAGTAACAGGTATGTACCCTTCATAGCCCAACACTACTTTTTTATCCGTATAAACATTTCGTCGAATACGGTAAGATTGTCCATTCGGTATAACACCATCGGCATTGATACAATTTGGATTATCCTCCAAAAGATATTCAACACCTTCTACGCTACCATAATGCTGCAAAGCCACGTCCCAAATCGTTTGCTCAAGCAAACTTTGTATCATTTTCATATTTCTACGTTTAGATACCCGTTGGCATCTTGTGAAAAACCAGCAACCTGATAACCGTCTTCTCCAACCGCCATTTGTATTGCCCTCCGCATTTTCGCATCAACAACTCCGCCCAAAAGACGTTCTTCTCCAAAACCAACCAAAGGGTATTGTTTGATATTGCCCTTGCTCAGTCTCAAAAGCAATACGACATTTTGCTCATCAGATTCGTCAATGACCAAATCGCCATTTTCAATACCCAAGTCATTGTTTTCCAAAAGCAAATCTTTCATACTACACCGTAAGTTTTAAAGCGTAACCAACGCTCAACACAATGTTACGAGCCGTGCCATAAGGTACGATTTCTATGTTCACTTGCATAAATCCAGTTTGCAAAACATTTTGATTAGGATCGACATAAATCTGAAAGCCACTCACTTCTTCATTGTTAAACATTTCAGAAAGTGCATTTTCGCCAGCCACTTTAAATCTTTCAAGAACGACACTATCCAATGTACCCGTTACAGGCTCTACTTTCAGTGGAGAACCCAACATTGGCAAATAAGCAGCATACAACAAACGCTTTGCCTTGTCCATCGTGCGCACATCGTTCATGTAAGCAAAGTCATTTCCAGCCTGAGCCGAACAGGTATGGTTGTCACCAAAATAAGTACCAGCTATGCCAACGTATTTTCGCAAAACAATACAACGGTGCATCAAGTCTGTAAATGTCAATTCAGCATTGTTTTGACCATTACTATCTCTTATTACATTGTATTCCGTACCGTCAGAAATGTTAAACACCTCCACCCAAGCGATGCTTTCGTTCACTTTTGCTTTTGCTACTGCGCCCAAAAGCGCACCCAAAGCTGGAACGTAAGAACGACCCAAGGCAGTTGCCAAGGCAAATCCTTTACCAGCTCCATCACCACAACACAATACGCTCACTCTCGGAGCGTTCATCGTACTCATATTTGCTGGAAGACCAGCTGCTGTAGGATAATAACCAATCAAAATGCTCAAAGGTGCTTTGAAATTACTTTCTGCACTACTGGCATAACTTTGCCATTGTGGAACAGCGGCAGCCAAATCAGTTTCCAACACCGCAAGTTGTCTTACCCGTCCAGCCAGCAAAGGATGTTGCACAAGACCATTCGGCAAGGTGAATCCATTTCCTGTCAAAATCAACAAAAGCTCTGCACCTGGCGAAAGTCTAAAAAACTCCGAAGCCTGATAATGCACGATGCCATAAATGGCAGAACCTTCAACAATGCCGTCAGCTTTCACAGCAGCAATATTGCGGTAGCTCTTTACTGTTGCGCCTGCGCCCCATGACGCTGGCGCAACAATATAAAACATCAACGCACTCACATTGTCTGCATTGTCGTTTTTTCGACCAAGCCCGTTGCTACTGGTTACAATAGATATATTTTGCATTAAGCCTTCATTTTTGGATTAACAATTTCTTGCACTGCAAGACTGTTGCGTGAGCCGTACTCATCTGCTGCACCTCTATGAGAGGTCAAAAACAAACATTCGCCTACTCGCAACACCGTTTCTGCATTAGGGTTACTCTTAAAAAAATCCGAAATATTGTCTTCCACAGTGCGAGGCTGCACCTCTACCGCTTTGACGGTTGCTTCCTTTTTTTGAGCGACCTTATCTTTTGAAGGGGCATCACCACCAGTATTTACAGCTGGCTCATTGGGCGTAGGTGTTTTTGCACCTGTATTTTCATCTACTACGGGAGTGACTCCCGTAGGTGGAGTTGGATTTTCCATATTAAAGAAAATTAAAGTTTAAAAATAAGATTACTTCGACTCTTTGATACTCATAGAACCTCTACGGTCTATGTACCAAGCAGTACCTCCTGCCCATGCTTCCATAGTCAAAATATCGCCATAATGCTCCGCTACACCAGTATTGATATTCACCACCGTTGTACCTACTGCACGGCGAACAAAGTTAGGATGCCAAATCAAAGCTCCTGCATCATCATCAACTGCTGGAAGAGCCACAGGGTCTTTTGGAGCGAAACTATTGTTAGCATAGCTATTAACACTGCTGCGAACAAAAACCTCAAAACCCCAAAGCATACCGACCTTGCCTTCCATCATATTGCCACCATTCTCAGGCGTATAGTCACGACTTGTCAATTTTGTGTCATCCAAAAGGTCGCTGTGAAAAATTGGATTCAACAAAATCTTTCGACCTTTGCGAGGTATGTTTTGCAAGTCCATCTTAGTCATGGCAGTTTTCACATCAGCCAAAGTCAATGATTTACGATTTCCAGTTGCACCAACAGCACTTGCAGCACGCAAAGGACCAGACGTTACACTCACCGTTGCTGCACTATTGCCCGACCAAACCGACAATAAATACTCACTTGCATCTTGTTGTAATACTGCAACATGGTCTTGCGCTACATCTTTGCGCTTCGCATAGCTCAAAGCGTGTTGCTCCGCATTGCGAATTCGAGTAGGGTCAGTAGAGAACCACTGCATTTGATACGAAACCAAAGCATCTATACGCTCTGTAATTGCCGCAGGAAAAACCGTTCTATTTCGAGCCGACTTAGGTTTTGCACCTGACTGCGGCAATCTTACAAAATCATGATCTACATAAGCATTGTCATTGCGACTATGCACAACAAAGCTGTCGTCAGGATAAATATTCTGGGCAATCTCATTGCTCCAAACATCTGTTAATAATAAAGCCATACTATATATATTGTATAGATGAAAAAATTAGATTAATCTACCATTGCTTTTGCGACGAGTTCGTCGTAAAAGCGATGGTCTTTGAACATCAACTGCTTTAAGCCCTCAGCATCATTTTTTTGCCAGTCTTGATAAGACCAGCCCAATTGCCCTTCAGCTCCATTACCTACAGTTGTTGCAACCACACCAGCAGCAGGACGGTTCGCCCAAATTCTTTGAGCAAGTGTCATTTGTGTCTGTGTTGTAGAAGTTGTTGCAGGTGCAACTGTTTGTGATGCAGGTGCAGCAACAGGCATTTGTGCCACAGGCGCACCCAATTCAGAAAAGTGCAACTCCCAAGTTTCGCTGTCTTTTTTTACCGCATTGGTATAAAATTCAAGATTCGACTCAGTTACTACACCTTTGTCCATACCAAGTTGAACAATGCGCATCACCTCGCTGTCATTTCTTTTATCAAGTACCGCCAAAATATCAGCTTCACTTGAAGTTTCCAAAAGCCCTAATTTTAGAGCAATATTTTTCAAATCCATTTTTACAGACTTTAGGTTTAGTAATGGTACATTCACATCTAACGAAAAATCAAGATTCATCACCGTAGCATCGGGATTAGCTGGAATACCTACAAGGCTCACTTCCAATAAATCACACGAAGTGATTGTTTCGTAGCGTTGCCCTTTAAGTGCCAAAGCTGGGTCATCGGTGCTGCTGATAACATTGAAACCAATACTGCAAGCGTTCAGTGTTCCTTTTTCATAAAGCAACTTGCACGTCTTACTGTCTTCTGTCACCTCATCAAAAACAGGAACACCCGAAAGCACATCGCCTTCTATTTTTATGTCCGTCCATTTTCCAATCGGAAACTTGTGCGTATTGTGTCCAAAGAACATTGGCACATCGCCTTTGATTTTGATTCCCAAGGTCAAAACCCTGTAACCATAACGATTTACTCCTGATGTGCTGAATACAATCCTTTTCATTAAACTTTTTATTTACGCCACAAACATACAGGCGATTTTTTGCCTACGCAACCGCCTTTTTTCTAATTGTCCGAAATTCTGTACAAATCGTACAGAATTTCCGACAATTAGAAAATTACCATTTGACGACCTACTTTTTTACCTATACTTTTGCCCTTATGAATGTAAAAGACAATAAAAGACAAGCGGCTAAAACCCTTTTCATGCAAGGTTTTGACCAAACTGAAATTGCCAAAATTTTAGAGGTTTCGCTAAATACCACAACCAAGTGGAAACAAGCAGAAGGATGGACAGAACAACGCCTACAAAAAGAACTCCACGACAATACCAATGCGGATATTGTCAGAGAACTCATAAGCTACCAGTTAGCCGTCCTCAAATCAAAAAAAGATGCTGAACTTTTGTTGTCAGCCGAAAACAGAAAACTCATTGAGCGTGGAGACATTGATGCGTTGCAGAAACTCTACACCACCATCAAACGGGACGAAATCAAGTTTGAAATTTTTGTATCAGTCGCCAAAAGAATTTTGGCATTTGTCGCAGAAGAAAACATTGACCTCGCTAAAAAAGTAGAACCTACTTTTAACCGCTTCATCAATGAAGCTCGCAAAAGTTTGGCTTAATACCATATATATAGTATGATTCAAAATACCATAACACCAGCGCAAAAAAAAGCCTTGGAGGATTACGACAAACTTTGTGCGCTCATAAGAAAATCCTCCGCTACCCGAATCAATCTGAACGAGTCAGAATTGAACAAGGAAAAGCGTGTCGCTCAATTGCGCAACAATTTTGAGGACTTTTGTGAATACTACCTCGGTCATTACATGACTGAAAAAAGCACTGGACAAATTACAAAATTTGGCTGGTTTCATAAAAAAGCGGCAAAAACCATTCTACCCGATACCGTCACCGTATTGGAGTGGTCACGGGAACACGCCAAATCTGTCTTTGCAGATTTGTTCTTTCCGCTTTGGTTATATGCTCAGGGCAAACTTGACGGCATGGTCATTGTTTCTGCCAACGAAAACAAAGCCGCCAAATTACTCGGCGACCTACAAGCTGAACTCGAAAACAACGAATTGTGGATCCATGATTATGGCGATTGTCGCTCCAGCGGTTCTTGGTCTGACGGGCAATTTTCAACTTCTGACGGCATTGGCTTTTGGGCGTTTGGTTTAGGACAATCACCTCGTGGAATCAGAGAAGCACAGCTCCGACCAAACTATTGTGTCATTGACGATGCCGACACGAAAGAGCGTTGTCGAAATGAGCAACGAGTGGACGATGCCATCAACTGGATAAAAGAAGATCTATTTCAAGCCTTCGGTCTGACCTCAGGCTCTCGCTTCGTCGTGGCTGGCAATCGAATTGACAAGTGCAGCATCATTTCTAAAATGGTAGGCGATGTCAATCCCGAAGACCCCATCAATCCTGCCATCAACCACATCAAAGTCTATGCGTTGGAAAATCCAAAAACACACGCTATGGACTTGAATGGAACACCAGCATGGAAGGAGCGTTACAGTCGTGCTATCTTAGAGCAACGTTGGGAACTTACGGGCTACCGTGCTAAGATGAGAGAGTTCTTTCACCAGCACGTGGAAGAAGGCAACGTCTTCAAAGAGGAGTGGATAATTTGGGACAAAGCTCCAAGCATCAGAAACATGGAAGCAATCGAAATATACTGCGACCCGTCTTTCAAAAATACAAAAGACAGCGACTACAAAGCAATCGTCGTCGTAGGCAAATCCTCAAACAACAAGATATACATCTTAGACGCTTGGGTACGACAAGCATCTACCCGAAGCATGGTGCAAGCCTTCTATGACTTCTACGCATGGTATGGCAATCATGCCCGATACCGCATGGAATCCAATATGCTCCAAGATTTACTCTTTGACGAGTTCAACACCATGGGCAACGAAACAGGAGTGCACCTGCCCATTCGACGGGACGACCGCAAAAAGGAAAACAAAGAAATGCGTATCGAAAATATGTCACCTCTCTTTGAGCGTGGCATCATCGCCTTCAATGAAGACAAACGCAAAAAGCCCGATATGCAATTGCTCAAATCTCAGCTCCTTGCTTTTCCTACTGGTCACGACGATGCACCCGATGCACTCGAAGGCGCATTGTTCTACCTACAAAGAGCAGCAAGACAATCAAACTTTACACCTCGACAAGGGTCGTACAACAAAAATTCAAAACGGGCGTAGGGGCGTACCCTTGCGGTCGCCCAATATGCAGTTTAACAAACATTGAACCACAAGCGATTTAAGACATTCTTTTTTAAACACTATAAAATAGTCGTCTATTCAAACATTTTTAATATAACGCCATATAACTCAAAAATAAGACCTATTTTAAACCTAAATCTAAACTTTAAAAACAAAATGACTCAAAGTGCAAAAAATTCTGACCTTGAATTACTCAAAACGCATCAAAAAAACAAAAACGCATTTCAAGCCATTTAAGCCACTTTTTTTATAAGTTCGATAAAACACCTATTTAGTCTTATAAAATTAATATAACATCATATAACGAACAAACAAGCATACTCTACACCCTGAAACAAAACACAATTCTATTGCAAACTTCCCACGTAGGAAGTCCTCCCTTTTCAGGTCCTCTCCCTTCTGGGGAGAGTTAGAGAGGGGAGGATTTAGGTGGGGCTTCTACTCATACTATGAAAATATCAAAAGTAAAAAACTTCGGACTATCCCAGTTCTACCCAAACGCTCAGGACAAAAAATACATCTGTCTGCACCACACCTGTGGCAGCACAGCCGAAGGCGCAATCAGCCACTGGCTCAAGACACCCGAAAAAGTAGGCACTGCTTTTATCATTGACAAAGATGGTACAATACACCAATGCTTTGATTCCGCACATTGGGCGTACCAATACGGACTCAAGACAGCAAACCGTACTGAGGTAGAAAAAGCATCTATAGGAATTGAACTCGTCAATGAAGGTGGTCTTTACCTAAGAGCTGGAAAACACTTCACCGACTGGAACAAGGAGTTCAAAGGTGAAGTAAAAACAGCAGCATCTTGGCGTGGCTACAAAGCATGGGCAAACTACACCGAAGCACAATATGCAGCCTTGGCGGAACTCTTAAAATTCCTTGCCGACAAACACGACCTCGAACTCAAGATAAATGAAAGCATCGAACTGAACACAAAAGTGTTTGATACCCACAACATCATCAACCACGCAAATGTTCGTCAGGACAAATCCGACCTGTCGCCAGCATTCGATTTTAACAAACTCAAAGAATTTTTATCACTCTATTAATTTAACCAAAAATCAAAAATCCCCTTTGGGGATATAGGGAAATATGTTCGTAACACAACCTGACTTTCTACCATTCATCAAAGAGGCTCGCTTAACGCAACTCTTAGATGCCGAACCTCAAGCACTTGACCTCGCCATCGAAATGGCGCAAGGAGTGGTATTCGATGCACTTCACAGTCGCTACGACACCACTACTGTTTTTGCACTGCAAGGCGCAGCAAGACCACTACAAGTAGTCCGTTGGATTACCGTCATCGCACTCTATTACCTCTATGAGCGACTACCCGACAAACTCACACCTGAGCGTGTCGTCAAAAACTACGATGACACCATCACGCTCCTAACCCAAATCGAAGACGCTAAAAAATCAACATCGTTACCATTGTTACCCGACCCTGACAACAACAATCAACCATTTACAAAATTCCGTTTCGGAATCGGAACGCAACGCTCACACTAACTGTTATATTAAAAACCAGCGTTTGCCTCTACGTTACTAAGCATAAAGCTCTACGTTTGCAAGTCCTCCCTTTTGGGCAATGTCATTAAGCTAAGAATTTTATAGCCATTTTTTCATAATTATCTAAAAATCAATTGATTATAAAATATTTTAAAAAAATAAAGCCTTTAAA
>JAYWHK010000225.1:0-8020 GCA_043777755.1 Saprospiraceae bacterium | reverse complement strand
TTGTGGATATAATGCCTATTTTTGTAGTCAGTTTCGCTGGGTTTTTAGAAGAAAAAAAATCAAAAATATATTTAATAATTGCCGTTTTTTGCATGATTTTCACCATGAAATTAATGCTTTCTTTTGATACTTGCTTTTTTAGAGTGAATGATTGGGATTGGAACGGGTTTTTGGAATTGTTAAAAGGAAAAATTAAATAGATAAATCATGGGAGTAAGCCTACATTATCGAGGAAAAATCAAATCCACCAAGCTCATTTCGGAGCTGACGAATGAAGTGGAGGACATTTGTAAAACCAACAATTGGTCTTACACTATTTTTGATGAGCAATCGCATCGTCCGCTGACAAGAAACGAAGACCTTATTGATGCTTATTTGAGCGATGAGGAAGATGACGAGTTGCGAAAACCTGATTTGGGTTTGCGTGGCATTACTTTTCGTCCGCACGAACGCTCGGAAAGTGTTGCGTTACTTTTTGATGAAAACGGGATTATTCGGTCTGTGTTGTCTGTTCTTTTTCCTTACATTCAAGAAGACGAAAAATATCCTTGGTCTTTTATCAAAACTCAGTTTGCTGGTGTAGATGCGCACGTGAAAGTGGTGAATTTGTTGGTTTATTTGCAAAAAAAGTATTTTAAAGCCTTCAAACTAAGAGATGATGGTGGTTATTATCCTGATATGGATTTGGATACGTTGGAAAAGCGAATGGGAATTATTGATAGGGCAATGGACACCATACATGATATTTTTGAGAACGCAACTGACCCTGATGAGGTGATTGGACTTATAGAAGATGCGCTGGCAGCTTCTTTTAAAAATGAAAACATACGTATTATTCGTTTTGACCCAGAATCTTTTGCTGATTTTTTGAAAGAACAACAAGATGAAAATGACGAAAATGAACAAAAAAAAGAAAAAAAACCTCGAAAACGTAGAAAAAAAGACGATGACGAGGATAAATAGTTTGAAATGTTTGGGATTGTTTGAAATGTTTGGGATTGTTTGAAATGTTTGTAATAGTTCTAAATGTTACAAACCACTGATAAACCATTGCCAAACCACTGATAAACCATTGCCAAACCATTGATAAACCATTGCCAAACTACTGATAAACTACTGCCAAACTACTGATAAACCATTGCCAAACTATTGCCAAACCATTGATAAACCAATTAAATATTAGATGAATCCAAACAATTCGACACAAGAAAACCTATTTGATGCCATAAGACGTAGAGTTGGCGAAGAGGTGAATTTAGCGCAGGAAATGATGTCGCTTCTTAATATTTCAAAAGACGGTGCGTATCGTCGTTTGAATGGAAAAATCCAACTTTCGTTAGAGGAGGCTTCGCAGCTTTCTGCTTATTTTGGCATTGTATTGGCGGATTTGGTAGCAACAAGCCGTGAACAAGTACTTTTTGATTTTTCTTACCTTTCCCGACCAGTGAACAATTTGGTGGAATACCTTTTGCCATTGGATCAAGATTTGACGCTACTTCAGCGTTTGAACAATCCTCATATTTATTTCGCTACGAATGATATTCCGATGTTTCACAACTTTCAATTTCCAAGATTGGCGTTGTTCAAATTATATTTTTGGGGTTATACGGTTTGGAATTTACCTAATTTGCACAAACAAAAATTCAGTATTCGTATGGCGGAAGGTCAATCGCTCAAATTGTGCCAGAGTTTGGCAGAGAAGTACGCAAGTATTCCAAGCGAAGAATATTGGACACCCGAAATGGTGGATAATACAATGAATCGAATCAAATTTGGGTTGGCAAGCGGTTTTTTTGAAAAAAATGAAGATGCGCTTGTTTTGTTAGATGATTTGATGAACTTGATTGACCACAACGAGGTCATGGCGGAATGTGGTAAAAAATTCTTATTTGGAACAAAACCTAAGGCGGATTCTGCGGCGTTCAGCATTCATCGCAATGATTTATTCATTACAAGTGTAACAATTTTAGTGAAAACAGATACACAACGTATTGTATATCATGTTTTTGATAATCCTAATTATATGCGTTCTACAGCTGAAAGTATTTCTAACCATGCAGAATCTTGGTTTGAAAAATTGCACCGCTACTCTGACAACTTGACTGTGACAAATGAAAAAGAACGTAAAATGTATTTCAATTACCTTCGAGATAAAATTGATATGGGTATAAGTTTTGTTAAGAAAAATTATATGAAATAAAAAAAGCGCAAGTCAATCGACTTGCGCTTTTTTTTAACTTTTTTATAAATAAAAATAAATAAATAAAATATTTTTTTTATTTTACAATACATTGATTATCAGTATTTTAATTTTTAATTTTTAATTTTTAATTCTTATTTCCCTCCTTTCAATTCTTCTTTCCAAGCGTTCAGTTCGTCCCATTTTTCATCAGCGGCAAGTGCGGATTGCGCAGCCCAGGTTTTAGGATTGTGCATTTGGTATGAAGAGCCAGCATTGTTCAGAATATCTTGTAAAATAATTTCTTCGGTATTTGCCAATTGCCAGAAAGTGTAGATACCTGCATTGTTCAGTAAACCAGCGATTTTTGGACCAATACCTTCTATTATTGTCAAATCATCATTTCTGATAACTTTTGCCTCCATAATTGGTGCTTCTACAACTTTTTCTGTCAATTTGATATAATCGTGGCTTCCTGTTTCAATTTCACGACGTTCAACGACGACACCTTCTTTGACATTGCGGGTTTCTCCAATCACTTTTTTAGATTCAACCGTATTTAGTTTTGCCATCATTGCTTGTAGATTGTTCATATCAATAGCTTTTACAACTTCTACAATACGTTCTACTTCTACAATTTTTTCCACTTCTACAATTTTTTCCACTTCTACAATACGCTCTACTTCTACAATTTTTTCCACTTCTACAATTTTTTCTACCTCAACAATACGCTCTACTTCTACGATTTTTTCTACCTCAACAATACGCTCCACTTCTACAATTTTTTCTACTTCAACAATACGCTCTACTTCTACAATTTTTTCTACCTCCGTAATAGAATTGACTTCTCTAATCACATCAACTGGTACTTCTCTGATAATTTCCACTTCTCGAATCACTTCTTTAATCACTTCGACAGGAACTTCTCGAATCACTTCGACTTCATTAATGACTTGAATTTCTTTGATGGTTTCGATAGCAATTTCTTTTACCACATCAACATATTGAATTACATTCACAGGTACTTCTCGAATCACTTCCACTTCTTTAACTACTTCGACTTCTTTAATTACTTCTACGATTACTTCTCGAATAACCTCTACTTCTTTAATTACATTTACAGGAACTTCTCTGATTACCTCTACTTCTCTGATTACTTCGACTTCACGAATAACTTCGACTGGAACTTCCCGAATCACCTCAATTTCGTGGATAACATTCACAGGAACTTCCCGAATCACTTCGATTTCTTTGTTCACAATTACTTCTTTGATGACTTCAACGGGAACTTCACGGATAATTTCTACTTGTTGAATTACTTCCACTGGAACTTCTTTAATCACTGAAACTTGCTTCATAACAGCAACTTCCTTGATTACTTCGACGGGAACTTCTCGGATAATTTCTATTTGTTTGATTACTTCTATTTCTTTTGTTATTTCGACAATAACTTCTCTAATGACCTCTACTTCTTGAATAACATTTACGATTACTTCTTTGATTACTTCTACCTCTTTTATGACCTCTATTTCCCTAATTACTTCGATAGGAACTTCTTTAATTACTTCAATTTCTTGAATAACATTGACAATTACCTCTTTTTCTACAATTATTTCCTTAATCACCTCAACTTCTTTGATGATTTCGACAGAAACTTCACGAATTACTTCTACGGTTTGAAAAACCACAGTTGGTACTTCAACGATTCTTTCTACTTCAACAATTCTTTCTACTTCTACATTTTTTTCAACAACAACCTCCCGAATGACCTCTACTGTTTGAATTACATTCACAGGAACTTCTACGATACGTTCCACTTCTTTAATGACTTCGACTTCTCGAATCACTTCCACGGGAACTTCCTTAATGACTTCTACCTCTTTGATAATTTCAATTGTATTATTAAAGTTCACCGCTTTTTCGCTATGTACTTCTACCGAAACAATAGTAGATGGCGAATTGACTTCTACCATTTTTTCTATGATTGTTTCAAAAGTTTGGGCAGGTGCCATACTAAACGATGGGGATTCTTGCAACATCGTATCATAAGCCTTTATTGCTTGCGCCATAGAAACGCCAGCCACTTGCCTAATTTTTTCTATTAAACTATTTTTTTCTATACGAGATTCCATTTTGTGTAAGTTATATGTTTTGGTTAATGTTTTTTATTTTTTTAGAAAGAAAGTAGGAGAGTAGAAAGAGAGAAAGTGCGTGCGTAAAGTACACCAACGGCTACTTTCTCACTTTCTTACTTTCTCACTTTCCAACTTTCCTACTTTTTCCCAGCATTCAACTCCTCCTGCCACACTTTCAGATCATCAAAACGACCTTCTGCGGCAAAGCGAGCCTGTTCAGGCCAGCTATCAGGTTTGTGCATTTGGAAACGAGAACCTGCACGCTCCAATAAGATTTTTATATAAGAAATTTCTGTAATTGCCAATTGTTTGAAAGATGTAATACCGTCATTGTTAAGCAATTCTGCGATTTTGGGACCAATCCCTTCTATAATTGTCAAATCATCTTTACGTACAGCGACTTCTTGAATCACTACGGGAATCTCTTCTTGAACCAATGCCATTACTACGGGTGCTTCCTCGACTTCATTTTCAATAACAGTCCGAGAAACTTCTACAGTACCCATTTGACCCAACATTGCCATTAAAGACTCCATATCAATTTCTCGAGTTACTTCTATTTCTCGAATAATCTCAATAGGAACTTCTTTAATGACCTCAATTTCTTTAATGACCTCAACAATTTTTTCTACTTCCACGATACGTTCTACTTCTACAATTTTTTCTACTTCTACGATTCGTTCCACCTCTATAATCCTTTCTACTTCTATTTCACGTATCACATCGACTGGGATTTCTACAATCCTTTCTGTATCGGAAAAAACTTCTACTTCTTTAATGACTTCAATTTCATTAACAACCTCTACGATTTTTTCCACCTCAACAATTTTTTCTACTTCCACGATACGTTCCACTTCTATAATTTTTTCTACCTCTACGTTAATTTCTTTAATCACTTCGACAGGAACTTCTACAATGCGCTCTACTTCCTTAATAACCTCCACTTCACGAATTACTTCGACAGGAACTTCTATAATGCGCTCTACTTCCTTGATAACCTCCACTTCACGAATCACTTCGACAGGAACTTCCACAATGCGCTCAACTTCTTTAATGACTTCCACAGGAACATTTACTTTTACTACACGCTCTACGATACGCTCCACCTCTACAATCTTTTCAACAGGCGCAGCAGCTGAAAAACTTGTTTTCGCAACAATCATTTCAGACTCCAAGTTGGCAAACTTATTATTCCAACTGGCAATTTCGCTGTCTTTTGCTTGCAAAGACTCCGTTTGTTCATTTTCTAACTGAATAAACTTTTTCTCCCAATGCGACAAACTTCCTTGGTATTCTTTGATTTGTTGCTCAGTTTCTATAAAAAGATTGGTATATTTCGTTTTCCACTGAGTTCTATCTGCGGAAACTGCCTCGTAGTCACTTTTATACGTTGCATAAGTATTCTCAGAATGTTTATTTTTTTCAACATAACCAATATACTCATTACTTAGTGCGTTATAACGCTCCTCTGACTCCAAAAGCCTTGTTTCGTAGTCATTTTCAACAGTTGATTGAATTGAATTTTTGCTCGCCAGCCAAGTCAATAAAGCCGTACCAAGCATTAATAATAATGGTAAAAGATAACACATCATAATTTTATTTTTTTTAGTTGTATTAAAAATTCGTGATTAAAAATTTGAGCAAAGCGAAAAATGAAATTCGTGAAATTCGACTTTGGAACAAAGTTTCAAAGTATTTAGTGGAATTAAAAATTCGTGTAATCTGTGTAAATTCGTTAAAAATTCGTGATTAAAAAAAAATTGAGCGAAGTGAAATAAAATTCCTATAATCCGTTAAAAATCCGTGGTTAAAAATCCCACTTTAAAGATTTATTGGACATTCAAAACCACCTCAACCCTACGATTCAACGCTTTATTTTCTTTTGTTGTATTTGGGAGAATTGGTTTTTTAGAGCCAAAGCCAGCCGTTTTTATTTTATCGTGACCGATACTTCCGTTCTCTTCCAAATACGTGCCAACGAATTTTGCCCTTTCCGCCGAAATATACTCATTGACAGCAGGTTTTCCACTATTATCAGTATGACCAGCAATATCCAATTCGCTATTCGGAACATTATCAAGATAATAAATCATATCTGCAAAATCACTTCTTTGTTGTTCATTCAGCGAAATTGCTTTTTCATTTACCGCAAAATACAAGGTCAAAGGCTTCCCAACCAAGCGGCTTTTGATGTCATCAATTCTTGTATTTGATAGTTCAATTTTTCCAAAAGAAAAATCAACCCCTTTTTGCAAGGTATCATTGACAAACCAATTTTTTTCAGCCAACAACTTCCCTTCCAAACCAAGTTGTCTTGACGGAACACCCAAAGAACTCAAATAACCCTTCACATCATTTGCTCTTGCCATACCCAAATTCGGTAAAAGAGAATTATTCGTTTCGTCAGCATGATAAAAACCAGTGATAATCAATGACTTATCTGGATTGTTTTGCAAATAAGCCACCGTTTGTACAACACTACTTTGCAAACTCGGAGAAAGTACATCAATATAATTTGTACCAGAACGCTCAAATTTAAAATGCTCATTTGCCGTTGCGGAAAAAGCATTACCATCACTGATATTCCAAGTACCAGTTCCTCCCTTAGTCAAAGATTTATTCGTTCCATTGCCTGACCAACAATCGCAAAGGTAATTTTTCCATAAAAAAACACCCATCGCAATCCAAGCGACCAATAGAAAGTGCCAGATTGATAATTTATTCATAAAAATCAATTTAAATAGATGAAATGTAAAATAATAAGTTGAATGATTAATTAATATATCGTTTTGCACTACTTACGATTAGTGAAATTCGTTTAATTCGCCAAAATTCGTGATAAAAAATTCGCATGAATTAGCCATTCAGTTTTTTGTTTTCTCTGTTTCCTTAAAATATACACATCTGAAAGTGATTTTGGAATTTTGCATTTATGCAAAGTTTTGAATAACAAGCGTCTGCAATATCCAATATCTAATTATCTAATATCCAATATCTAATTATCTAATATCTAATATCCGCTGGGTGTATATCCTCACAAATTTATATACAATAATTGAAACTAAAAAATTATTTTTAAAAAATATTTTTTTGAAATATCATAGTTATACAAAATCAAATATAATTATTTTTAATAAATACGAATTTTGTAGTGAAAAAACACCAATTAGAAAATCATTTTTTCCTTTTTTTAATATTTACTTCAAAATATTTTCATTCTGTAGCCTTTTTTATACCTTTGTACTGTCAATAAGCAATGTAGTCTATACTAAAAGTGCATTTTTTCAATATTCAATAATCAAATAGAATCCATTTAATGAATGAAAAATAGTAAGACTTAGACGCTTACAAAATTAAAACGAAGTTTTAATTAAATTAGTAAAATTAGATTTAATTTTCAACATCACGATTAGTGAAAATTCGTTTAATTAGATAAAATTCGTGATTAAATAAAATACGCTAAGTACACTGTTTTTCTAGTTATTTAATGTTTGCTATTGTTTGGAATGGTTCTAACTGATTGAAAACCAAAATAATACAACAATTACAAACAATTACAAACTTTTAGAACAATGTACTAAGTCATTACGAAAAATAAATTGATTATCACTCGATGTTCCAGTTTTTGAAATTTTAGGTATAAATTTTTTAGACACTAAAATTTTATAACATTTTTATAATTTTTATAAAAATAAAATATCAATAT
>JAYWHK010000224.1:0-22055 GCA_043777755.1 Saprospiraceae bacterium | reverse complement strand
ACGACACGGGCGGTAAATGGATAGTCGTAAGAGTAATTGACAACGTGGCGGAGGAAATAGAGGAAGTACATTTGGCTGATGCACTTATGCAGCACATCAACGAGATGCCAACGAGCCACACCTATTACCATGCACACCAAAAACTAAAAAACTACGTGTACAACAGCACCGATTTTCTATTTAATAAAAAATCCAAACTGCAATATTTGTACGACAAAACACCAATTGTTTTTAACAACGACAACGAAAAAGAAGCGTTTTTTTATTTCCGTAATGGTTTTGTGACAGTCACAAAAAGCGGCTTACAGTTTAAGCCTTATGCTCAAATGGCGAGCTTCACAGCTACGATTGATGGCGAACCAACGATGATAAAAAAAACGATTTGGAAAAGCCAACTCTTAGACAGGGATTTTAGAAAAGTGCCAACCGAAATTTACCAAAAATTCGATTGGTATTTGTTTTTGCAGAACATTACGCAAAAAGAAGTACCTGAGCGTTTGGACACTTTACAACGGCTTTTGGGCTATATCATGCACTCGTACATGAATACCAAACTCAAAGCAGTGATTTTGACGGATAGTGCCATAAGCGAAAAGGCGGAAGGGCGTAGCGGTAAAACCTTGCTTGGAAAATCTGTACAACACATTTTGAACCCGACCAACGCCACCGAAATCAACAAAGTAGCGAGTGAGCTAAACGGTAAAAACTTCAAAGCAGACGATACTTTTCGTTATCAAACGCTTGGTTTGGGTACAAAAGTAGTGATTTTGAACGATGTAAAACCTCGTTTTAAGTTTGACCAGTTGTTCAACGACATCACAGAAGGCTTAGACAGAACTCGAAAAACGGAAGCACCTGTAAAACTGTACTGTAAGTTTTTGATACCGACCAACGAAACGATAGAACTACCGAGCGGCTCATACAAAGATAGGGCGGTGGAGTTTGAACTTTCTAACCACTATAATGATAAATGGGAGCCGCTAAATGATTTCAAAAAACGGTTTTTTGGCAACGAATGGACAGACGAAGATTGGGCTTGTTTTGACAACATCATGCTGCAATGTGTCAGTATCTACCTACAAAAGGGTATGCCTACGACCATCAAAAGTATCAATTTGGAAAAACGAAAACTACTGAGCGAGTGTACCAAAGAATTTGTGGAATTTATGGACATCAAATTTTTTGGCGAAGATGAAACCCAACGAATACTAATGATACCTGGCACCGATTATGACGAAAAAGGCGAGTACCGAAAGCACCACAGCGGCACACAAGCCGATGAACTCTACAACGAATACCTGATTTTTAATACCGATGCTGCAAAGCGCAATTTTACCAAGCATACTTTTAATTCTTACATTAAAAAATACACCACCTACTCCGAGCATCTATCCAAAGTGGAAGACCATAGGAGCAACGGGGTGAAAAAATATTATTTTTTTACTAAAAACTTAGAAAAATGATTACACACGGCTCATTATTCACAGGTATAGGTGTGTTTGATTTGGCTTGTAAAAATGAAGGTATAGAAAATTTGTTTGGTTGCGATAACGACCCATTCGCAAAGGCGCATTACCAAACACATTACCCTGATGGCATTTTCTACGATGATGTAACAAGCATCGTGGAAACGCTAAAAGTAGATATTTTGACGTTTGGTTTTCCTTGCCAGGACGCATCATTGGCACGACCGAACAAAAATAATAATCCATTACAAAGCAGCCGAACAGGTTTATTTTATGAAGCAATTAGAATTATTCAACACAACCAACCAAGAGTTGTCATTGCAGAAAATGTCGCAGCTATCCGACACCAAGCAAATGACATCGGAAGAGCCTTTGATGAGAGTGGCTATTTTTCAGGGTACGCAGTATTGCCAGCTTGTACATTTGGAGCGTTACACCGTCGTGAGAGAATTTTTTTTATTGCCAACCATCACAGCATCGGACGGCATAAGATTATCGAATTTCTCAAAAGCACACTTATTGAAATCCAAAGAAAAAAAGACATTTGGCGAAAATTTCATAACACAATTTGTGAAAACGCACAATCAGAAACCGACCGCATCAATATTGGAACGGATTATGGCACTACCGAATGGCTACACCAAGGTTTGCGAGCAAAGGCTATTGGAAATAGCATCTATTACCCAGTTGCGGAACATCTTATCCAACAAGTTAAAAAAATCTATTTTAACAAATGACACACAAGGTTTTCATTGTCAGCAGGTTGTAGAGAAATCAGAACCGTAGAGCTTTTTTATCAAAATGAACAAAATACCATCATTGAAATCAAAACACTTAAATCTTTAATCTATTTTTTTTTAACTAAATAAAACACTTAAATTATGAAATTTTTAGAAAAACTATCCAGCGAACATCTATTTTTTGTTATCATTTATATAGTAGCAATGGTTTCTTTTTGCTTTACAGCAGTAGCCACTGACAATGATTTGAGAAAGCAGAATTGCAAACTGAAAAAAACTATCTTAAAAAGAGATAGTACAATCATTCATCTTATTGACTTAAAAACAAAATCTACATTATGAAATTATCAAAACGTATTCAAAATTTTTTAGGTCTAATTGGTTTTGGACTTTTTTTTTACATCTTATTTTCCTTTGTAATATGGGATTTTAATTGTGTTAATTGGGAAATGGGCATACGATTTCTTTATGTATTCTTTTGGCAATTTGCTTATGGAATTCATGTCGCAGTTTTATATGAAATTATTGAAATGTAAATAATTTATTGACTTAAAAACAAAATAACCGTACTTTCCTTGCTTTTCTCATAAACCTTTTGCACCTTTGCAGTGCTAAGATTATTAACGGAAACGCTCCTTTTAGGGAAAAGGCGTGTACCACTTTACCGAGTGTTTTGGAAACACTTTCTACGTTAGTAGTCTTAGCAGCGGTAAATGGTACACGCTTTTTTCGTGCCTATTATTCTATAATCATCTAAATGCTAAGAAGATGAACGTACAAACTCAAATCAACAGCTCCATCACGAGCGCACAGACCAAAACCATTTTAGAAAGTTTCTTTTCAGAAGCGAGCGCAGCGCAGTACATTGGCGCAATCAACTGTTTTGTAAGGCAGCACATTGAGAACGCCACACCAAGCGAACTGAGCGAAGTGTATAACCTAATGAAGCTCACAGAAACCATCGCAGCACTCGAAGGCGTTTATCGACGTTTGGAGTGAAAAAACACGATTAGGCAGGTTTATTTTGAAGTTAGGCACTTTTACAGTCACTTTATCGCCTTTTTAAAACATTGATAGTCAGCGAGTTACAAAATCAGGCACTTTCCTAAAAATACAAAGTGCCTGATTAACTATTTGATAATCAATGCGTTACAACGATTAGGCACTTTTATTTGAAAAAAAAGCAAGTGGTAGCGGTGGCGGTAGGGGAGTAGGCACATTGGTAGGCGTTTTTTTTGGTAATATGAATTGATTTAAAAACAAAATAACCGTACCTTTGTAAAAAATTTCAACATGGCTAAAAATAAAGATAGCATCATGGACGGCATTATCACTTTTGCCGCTGTATTTGGAGGTGCATATTTGAGTGTAGAGCTACTCAAACTTTTTGCAAAAAAAGAAACTTACTACACTTGCAACAATTGCGAAGGCGAGGTAGTCCAATTTGCTCCAATTTGTCCAACTTGTAAATCAAAACTAAAATGGAACAACAAACAGAAGTAACGATTTCAACCAATGAAAGGCATTTGCTTTCGTCAAGTCAAGTTTTTTGGTTTGAGTTTGTCAGAGCCACACTATTTTTAGCATTTGGCGGTTGGATAATGCACGTATTGTATTATTATTGCCT
The DNA here is from genome assembly GCA_043777755.1 of Saprospiraceae bacterium. Lineage (GTDB taxonomy): Bacteria > Bacteroidota > Bacteroidia > Chitinophagales > Saprospiraceae > CANHEE01. Next base: position 18,222 of record JAYWHK010000224.1, on the reverse strand, counting down.
ATTCAATACGAATACAAACCCAATAGTCACTGTTTATTTTTGCCTTTTGTCGTTAGGTTGTTTTATTTCTGTTGGAATACCTATTGACAAATTGGCAAATATTTCTTTAACAGGTAAATAAAAAATACAAAAATGAAAAAAAAATTATTATTATTCGTCGTACTCAGCGTGATGGCAGCGCAAGTGACGTTTGCGCAAGTGGATATGAGCCTTTTTGATAAAGACCAGATATGGTTGTTTGCAGGTGAAAAATATGGTAGTGAGCATTGCGATGGTATTGTACTTTCTAAGGATAGTTTGATTTATGAGTATGAAGATGCTAATTATTCTAAATACAGCCATCAAAGCAAGTTGCCAAATTATAAACAACCTAAAGCGGTATATGATTACAATACTTTATTTTTCAGTACTTACAAAATTGACAAAAAAAAATATTTATTTTATTTTTCGAGAAGTGGCTACGCATGGAAAATCGTAAAATTAACTCAGACTGATTTTATCATTGAGCGTACTTCAAAATGTTTTAGCAATGATTTTGACCATTGGGATAATGATAGCCCAAAACGTTTTCACTTTAAAAGAGAGCAAAAGATAAAAACGGCTTGTTTGCCTATACTTGAAAGTGGTGACGGGCGTTTTTCTTCCGAACAATTAAATGAAGGTATTACGACCTATGTAGGCGTTTTTTGTTTGAATAGAGCATATTGTTTAAATCCATATCCTAATTATTATCCAGAAAAAGAAAAATAATCATATAAAAAATGGTAAAAAAGCCATAAATGTAGTAAAAATACATTTATGGCTTTTTTTTGTGCCTATACCTTTGCAATAAAATAAGATATGGCACAATTTAAATTAGCATGGGATATTACCAACCAACACGAAGGTGCGGCATATAACACCACCACACTTGATGACGGTAATGTTTACGAAGGGAAAGTTTATGGTTCTAAGTATGGTATTACAGCCTTGTTTTTGATAAAACAATGCAAAGTGCAAGGCGTAACGCCTGAGTTCATCAAAAGCCTAACCAAAGAAGATGCTGGCAAATATGCCAAAATGTTTGTTTGGGATAAAATCATGCAAGGCGACGAGTTTAAGAATCAAGAAGTTGCCAATTTGGTTTTTGATTGGTGCTTTCAACGATATGGGACAGCTATTGGTAAGATTGGCGAAGTTTTCAAGATGTCAAAATCTGAAATTGCTGTAATGAAAAATGTTCTACGTTTTAGCAAATCTTTGATTAGAGATATTAATCAATCGTCTGCATCTGTTGCTTATTACGACATTAGGAACGCTCGTTATGTATTTTCTAAAACAAGTGGTGTTTACACTGGTGTTACAAAAAATGTTGTTCTGGCAAGGGTCAGGAGTTTCAATGCGTTACCTAAGCCATCATGTAGAGTAAAAGGAGTTTTAACAGATGAAAGTTATTGTGAAAGAGATTCTCTTGGAGAAAATCCTCAAAACCAATCTTATTTCAAATGGCTTTTTGTTGGATTAGTTGCTTCAAAAGCCTTAAAACTTTGGTAATCATTTATTTACATTAAAAATAACAATCCATGATAGAAAATATATTATTTCCAGTTGCTATACTTTGGGTATCGTTTTGTTTTTTGTGTTTTGGAGCTTTTAAGCAAAAAACACCAAGTCTAAACGATAATAAGATTATAGGTACAACATCATTCAATGGAGAAAGTTCTCCACATCATAATCGTGCAACACGTCGAGCAATACGGCTGCCTTACAAAAAATATGCATAATGAATAAAAGATTAATATTGGGTATTGGGCTTATTGTAGGTGGAGCAATTGCATTAAACCGCAAAGGAAGTCCGAGCAAATCCAACTCAACAACAAATTCAGGTTCTACCAGCAGCAATTACGACTATAGAACTACCAATATAAACATTGTCAGGGCGGTCAGGAATAACAATCCTGGTAATGTCAAAAAGCCTGGCGCCGTAGATTGGAAAGGTACAGTTGGCTATGATGATCATCGCCCATTGCCACACGCCATTTTTAGCAACTATATTTATGGCACTCGTGCAATGTTGGTTGATTTGCGCAATAAAATCAAACGAGGGCTAAATACTACAGGTAAAATAATTCCAGTGTATTGTCCAGAAGATGACGGCTGTAACACGCAAGAATACCTTGATGCGATTGAAAAAGTCAGCAGCATCAAACCCAACATAAAACTTGACCCTGACAATAAAGGCACAATGTATATGCTTTGCAAAGGCGTAGCATACCACGAAGCGGGTTATGAAAATGGTGTAAATCGTACCAAATTCAACCAAGAAATATTTAACCAAGCGTGGAATATGGTGACGGTTGCAGGTGTGAAAGGTGTGAAAAAAAAGCCAAATAGCATAGGAGCTACTAAAAAAACAAAGTGGATTCCAGTGTATGAGGTGATGACAAAGCGCAATAGAAATGATGTGACGGTACAAAATGGCAAAACAAATCTTGCCTTTTTGAAAAATAAAAGCGGTGTATATCTTATAAAAGAGGGCAACGATATTGTATATGTAGGAAGCGCAAGTACGAATATGTATTCTACCGTACTTCGACATTTTCAAAGATGGAAAGATAGAGAAGGACGATTGTCTTACAAAGATGAACTTTGGCTCAATCACAAAATACGTGTTTTCCTTTGCGCTCCAACCAAGGCGTATGCTTTGGAAAAGAAATTCATTCAACACTACCGACCACGTGACAACAAAAACTATTATGATAGCGAATTTGACGAGATGTCAAAAAGACAGATTGATGAAGATGTGAAGGAAATTATCAGACAATCGCAAGAAATAGTACCGTTTTAAAAATATTTTTTAATCAATAAATAAATAATTTTCAATTATGGACAATCAAAATCAACAAATTGAAATCGGAGGAACATCACTGATTGATGGCTACAAAGTGCCAAACAATTTTATTTTTAACGTTTTGCTCAAGGAGCAAGCAATGGAAATGAAAATCAATGCTTTACATCAAAAAGAAATAGATGCGGATAAGCGACATGCAGACCGCAAAGAAGAATTTCAAGAATATGCTTCTTTTATTCTTCCATTGGTAGAAGGTTTTTTGGGCGGTAAATCAAAACCGTGCAACTGTCACGAACACAATACTGTAGAAATCGACCCTCAAAGCGTTTAGTGTCGTTTTTTCATTCTGTTTGTTAAAAAAGAAAGTTTGTATTAGCAATAATACAGGCTTTTTTTGTAAAAAATAAAAAAACAGCGTACCAACTTAAAGGTACGCTGAATCAATAAAATAATCCCATGAACAAAGATTAGAAAAACTAATCTTTCTGCATTGATTGCGCTGTTTGCATATTTTTCTTAATAGCCAATTCTATTAGATTGATGATAACTTCTTGGTTGTCCAGGTCGTGTACCTTTGCCTTTATGATATTGATAGCTGCCTCGAGACTTTCATTTTTAAAATCTTTCTCAATCGCTTTCCAAAACATTTGAAGCTGCGCCTTATTGTCTGGCACGTCATCGGTGAGGATTGTCACCACTGCTTTTAGTTTTTCGATAGTGTTTTCAATCCACGCTTTTAATGCAGGGATTTCAACTTTGACAACAAGTTGATTTAGAACCAATTGTAAAATACTTAACAATACTTTTTTCATTGAATTGAAGTTTTAAAAAATTAAAAATTAAAAATACTCTTTTAAGAGTTCCATTATATCGCTACTTGTTTCGGGTTTTCGATTTTGATAATCTCTATCCTCAATCACTTCACGAGCGTAATTATTAGGGCTGTCAATATCTTCACGACAAAAGTTCGCCCAGGGCTTAATACCTTCTTTTATCCACTTTCTTACAATGGAATAAACAGCCAAATAACCTACTTTGCTATTGCGAAGTTTGAACTCTTTGTTTTCTACAATATAATCCATTCCTATCAATGGACAGCCATGCGTATCTTTTACCGTTTCGCCTTCGTGGATAATTATACCATCAAAGTTAGGTACATTGAGCAATTGAAGTACATAAGGAGTATTGTATTTTGCTTTGAGCCTATTGAATGTTTTACCATCAAACCGAGGAACTACTTGAAAAGCAGCGCCCAATGGAGCAATACAAGATTTACCTTTTATTTTTGTTTCACGAATGGCATCTTCCAAGCAAAACGCTACGAATTGACGAGTACCATCAATACGCTCAATGGACACTGTTGATAAGGTGCAGTTACTCGTTTCTTCTAATAAGTCAAAGTAAATTACTTTTTTCATTTGTTGGGCTTGTTATTTTTTTGCTTACCGTCCTTTTTCCGTCATTTTTGGAAATATAATCAATCAATTCATCAAAAGATTTGAATTGTTCCTTTATATTTTCAAAAAAAACAATGTAGGCAGCACCATAATTGAAATAAAAAGTAACACTTGGTTTTTCAATCTTAGAATATTCCCAATGCGATAAATCACTGCAAATGCCTTGGTTTTTTGATTTTAACCGAGCATTACCTTTTACCAAATCTATAAAAATAATATCTTCTGTCATAACTTTCTTATTGGATTTTGAAGTTTAAAAAATTATTTCGGTCTTTGTCTTTGTGGCTGAGCGTATCAATCCAGCCACGATTTGATAACGATGCATCTGTTTTTTTACCCAAAAACTTAACAGTTGGTTTTACTCCTTTGAAAAAAGTAGCTTGAGACCAATTGTTATCTTTTGGATTAATCCAACTGATATAACCGCCTTTCAGCACTTCCAAAGGTTTTTTGATTACACCCATAAAAGAGTAACGAGTACCTTTTATTTTTTCTTTGTCAAAATATTGAGGTGTATAAAAATCGCTAACTTTCACACCATCTATTCTATAAAAAAATGCTTCTGATGGGTCGCATATCTCTATTAAAAAGTGGCTTTTTTCTCCATTTGAAAAAGGATTGCTACAGGTTCTCAAAGCATTTCCGTAAGGGTCAATCAGCATTTCTAATATCTCATGCGACAATGTCAAAGTCCAGTTTTCATTTGCTTTTACGAAGGCGACGGGCTGCCCGTTTTCGTCCGTATGATAACCGCTACAACCTTCGTACTTCAAAGAATCTACAATCTGTACTATCCAATAGCTTGGCGGCACATCTTCCAACGCTCCAAAGGGTTGAATAATGGCGTTTGCATTTGGATAATACTTGACCAAATCCCGAGTTACTTGCTTTTGCATTGCAGCACAAGCCTTGAGTAAATCTCTAAAATTCAGCGTGTTGCTGAGTTCTACGACTGCTATTTGTGCTATTTGCATTTGCCTGTTTGGATTGTGTTGTCGTTGGTTTTTCGTCTTTTTGCGTGTATTTGTACAGTGCCAGAGCAGCTAAACCACCAAATATAAGATTTTGATTCCGCTTTTTCTTCTTTGCGCCTGTCACCGCTGTGTTGGATTTATTACTTTCTTTGAAAAGTAAATAAGCTCCGCCAGCTATAGCTGTCCATTTTACAGTTGTCAAAAGCCCTTCAGATAAATCTTCTGTTAATTTTTCGTACCAACTTTTATTTTCATCTTCTTGAACTTCGTCAAAACTATCTTGTTGCTGTTGCTTTGTTTTTACTTTATCTTTTTTCAAAAAAGAATCAGCAATTGTTTTATTTTTCAAAAAAACAATTTTACCCAATTCGTTTTTTTGTGTCAAAAACGTAAGGAAAACGTGCGTACCATAATCTAAATAACCCGTCAAAACGCCAATTGGTTTTCCTTTCGCAACGCCATATCTTGGTGTTTTAGCGGTTGGGTGTTCATATACCGCTGTATTTTCTCCTGCGTAAATCAAACGCCCATTCAAATTGCAAAAAGCATACTGTGTACCGTTATCACTCATTAAAACCTTTGCCTGTGTAGAATTGGGCTTAGATGGGTCGCAAGGGATAACTTGATTATTTCCTATTTTTGCCATATTTAGTTTGAAATTTGAACACGTGCACTTTTGCAAGTAAGCGTGCCGTTTGCCATTAATTTTTTTACTTTAAACTCCACCGTGTCACCAACAGCAAGTGTCAGATTGCGGGCTTCAATGTTAATTTTGAACGGATCAGTTACTGCACTCGCTTGAAAGTACTGAATATCCATGTATTCCTTCCTTTCAACACCATTCACAAGCATACAAACCTCTACATTATTTGCAAATCCACTTGATGTAAAATTGCAATTTGCTGAAAAGCTAATGTTTAGCGGCTGTACCTGTGCGTTTGTAAATACCATTGAACCGGTACCATTTTGAGTACCTAAAATCGTGTCTGGATTAGTTCCTGATGAAACTACCTGTGTTGCAGCCGTCCAATAAAATGTTTGATATGCCGTATTTGTTGTAATTGTCTGTGCCGTTGCTGACTGCTGTATTAAATTTATAAGTCTGAAAGATTTGGCTATACCTGTTGGCAACGTCACATTATTACTACTCTGTCCATTCAATTGTGCTGAAAGCGTCTGTCCACTAAGAGAAAGCACCAAATTTGATGCACCCCATGTAGGAAACCATACGCTACCATTCCATCTCTTAGTCAAAATAGATGGTTTTGTTGCGCTGGCTGGGTTTGTATCGTTCCATACATCACCGATTTTGGGCGTTGTAGGTGCTGCGATTCCCGTGGTAATTACGGGTAAATCGCTGACATTAGGGCTTGTATTCGTAATGACATTATTAGGACTTATAGAAATACCATTGCCTGCGGTGTATGTTGCACCAGCAATATTTGAAAAATCCAACTTATACAACATTTTTATCCAAGATCTTGGAATATATGTTTTTTCGATTGGAAGTCCTATTATTTCTATTCGGCTATTTCCTATTCGGATATGGTTATCATCTTCAAAAGCTGGCATAATAATAGTTTTTTTTAAAAATAATCGAACCCGAAGGCTCGATGAATTGAATCGCCCGAACCCAAAGGCTCGCTGAATTGCATAATAGAACCCGAAGGCTCGATGAATATCTTTATATACCTTTTGTTATATCAAAACGGTATAGGTAATTGTCGTTTTCTGGTTGAAAATATCCACCAGCCATTTTAATATAAAATGCTTGTGTTGGTTCGGAATATAGTAAATTACGAGTGTCCTTAGGGTCTATACAAGCAAATCGGAATCTAACTCTTTGTCGAAATGCTGTAGGGTATCGCTCACCTATAGTATAATTCTGTACCCCATTTGTACTGGTATATCTTGGTTGGTAAATACTATTATTTTGATAAAAGTCAGTTTCTTTTAATGGAAATTGAAAATCAGGTGTTGCACTTGATTTTGCATATCCAAACAAGGCATGAACATCTAATCTAAATAACATCTCGGAATTTGGTGTAGTCGGTGTAAAATTCCATTGCGTTGCAAAATATTTACAACCATTATTACTAACCAAACCATCTGACCCTGTTTCATTCGTATTCAATGGGCGGTTTAAATTTTCAAAATTATCATTTTGAAAATTCCAACTTTGCCACTTTTTCCAACGTTTAGCATCATTCAAGCTAAGGCGTGTAGTCTTTCTATTTCTATTTCTAATTGAAGTATAGACTTCACAAACTAGCATAGGTGTATTAGCAAAGAAAAAACTCAAATCTTGACCAGATTCGGCACGGCTTCCTAACCAAATTACGCCTTGATTTACAATATCGTCAAAAGAAAATGTATTATTATGCTGAACATAAGAACTACCATCATATTTGTAATTATTAACGGTTGTATTTTCTTCTCTGTAAATTACACCTCTTTGATTTTGGTAATTTGGACTGAATGTCACACCGCTTTGATTTGGGTCTGTTCCACCTCCAAAATAGACAACTGGCGCAACGGGATTATTCCCGTTTGCATTAATCTGTATTGGAGTATTTACTAAATAATATATTTTATAATCTCTCTTGTGGTTTAATTTCTTATGAAAACAAGTGCTAATAATAGGCGTTGGAATGTGTCTATTTCCTTTAATGGTACTCCTAATTACATTGCCATCAACATCTGTACCCAAGGCTTCAGCATTAAGAACTTGACTTAATTTCAAAGCACTATCTTCTGGGTTTAGTCCATTTAGTTCTAGATGACTATCTCCATTTGCAGAATCGGCACTAACAAATTTTACAAAAGAATGTGAACCAGCATCTGTAACATGTAGTCTATTTATACCACCTATTGCAAGATTATCAATGTTGATAAATCGTTCTTCAACAATAGCATTATCGGTGGCATTGTTTGCGCCTAAAGATACTGTATGCTCATCTCTTTGAGTGCCTTGGTTTCCGTCTAAAATACCGGGAAACGCTTGCCACTCCCAACGGCTAACAGTTGAGTTCCAAACTGGTATTTGATACTCATAAGGAAAAAAAGGTTTATCATTTTGAAAACCTCCAGTACTATCCTTTGGATTTCCCTCTATGTTTAGCTGTTTTAAGTCAATTCTTGCCATAATGTTGTTAATTGAAATTTATAAAATTGAGAATACTAAGTTATAACATGGCTTAGTATTCTCAATAAAAAAACTCTATAGAGTGTTGTAATATGCAACAACTCTGTCGGTTGTTTCTAAATCAAAGCCTACCGTTGCCGCTGTCCAAGTTACTGTAGTGGCTGCTGCGGTAACTCCTGAAGTTGGAAGTGTATCATAAACAACACCATTTACAACCAATTCGACTGGAGTATTAGGAACAATACTACCTAATGTTAGTGCTGGCACTGTATTCAATGATGCAATCGTCAATTGTTCTGCAATTCGTTTGCCTTGTCCATTGTCAGCATCTTTGAATGTTTTAGACAAAACATTTACCGCAAAATCATTTGGCAACAAATCCAAAGCGAAATTGTACGCAAATTCAAGATTGTAATTGTCAGCTGGAATAGTAACTTGAGTCTGAGCTCCAGTTGTACCGTTTATGATATAGAATGTAATGACATAAAGACCAGTTGCCAACGTGATTAAACCGAAAACCTCTTCTGATTGAACAGTTGTTGGCTCTAAATTTGAAGTTTTACGAACAATTACACGCTGAGTCAGTACAATACCTTCAACATCGTGGCTTGTGCTGGTTTGTTTTGGTACGGGCTGACCACCTCTACCTGCAGTGGCAAGTAATGTCGAAATTGGTACATCTATGCTAAAATTAGAAGCATTTGCAGGGATTGGAAGATTAACAAGCCCAACGTAAGCGGTTAATGGTAAATGTACTTGCTTCGCATTGGTTTTGTTTTTTTTGTTAGGAAATTGAGCGTGTGCCATTTTTTAAGTTAGATTGTGGCTATAAAGCCTTGTTATTGATAATAAAATTGGAGTCTATCGTTTTCCTGCAATGTATAAGTTGCAGTATCAATATAAGTTATTAGTGAACCAACAACTGTAAATTGATGGGCTTGATTCCAAACTTCATTGTTGAATACTATAAAACACAAAGCTACTTTAGGAACAATTTTAGAAAGTGTAAATTGAGTTTGTCCATCAGAAGCATAAAAAACTTCTGGAAGATAAACATCGTCTTTACAATCACAGCACACCTCAGCTTCAGCAGGAATCAATTGAGCGTCAATGAATTTTCCATTCTTATCAATATATTCATAAAAATATGTTGAATCAGCTCTTTGCTTGAGTATTTTACTAATTCTTCTTTTCATTTATAAATTGACAATGTTTAATTCGATTGGCGTATTGACTAAGCCAGCCGTTGTGATAAACGGATATTTTGCCTTGGTAATATTAATTCTTTTCTTGATTACTTTAGTTGGGCAACCATTAGAAAAAATGATTGTTCTTGTAATGTCTAAAAAAGAATCATTTGGAACTCGATTGTATCTAATTACTTGCTCCCAAGTTGTCACGTTTTTTTGTAACCAATCCAATTTCAATTTAGATTGTGTTTGCTCAATCCAAAACTGATAGGCATTAACATTGCTGTTAAAATTCATATCATAATCAAATGTAACAAAACCATTGCCTTGGACAAAATTACTACAGGCTTGTTTGAAAAAAACAATTTCGTTAGGGTTGTACTGTCCATTGACAATAGTAGCTGTTTTTCTAAGCATAAAAAAAGTACCCAAAAGCGTATCAAGTTCGTTGATGGTCAATGAGCCATGCAGTTTGATACGCTTTTTAGTGCCACTAATGTTAGAAACGCTTACTTTTGTCAATGTATATCCGTAATCTACTAAATTGTTTTCTTCTGTACCTATCAAGTCAAAAATATCATTACAAAAAAATTGACCTGTACCCGTCACTGTTTGACCAAAAGGATTTTGATACTCCCAAACTGTCACATCGCTTACAACATTAGCTATTGGCGTATGTATTGCTGGAAAATTGATTTTTATACGACTGTCACCAATACGGGTATCAAGTTCGTTCATTTCAGCTGAAATAACCATTGATGCAGATTTTCCACACTCGTTGTATGTTTCATCATCCCAACACAATTCTGTTAGGCTAATGAGTTTATCGCAATTGCTGCAAGAACCACTTGAAAAAAAATTTTGTCCATTTATAGCCGTTACTGACATAATGATTTATTGATTGTAGTGATAAAAATTAAATTATTTCCGTTCATTAATTCGGGGCTACAATCAGAAACTGTTTCTCCGAACTTAAAAGTAATATTCATTTTTAAAACAGCGTATTCATCTGCTTTAAAAGTGAACTCTTTATACGGAGGCAAGGGAATGATACCATCAATCATTACCATTGAAGTACCACGGTTAAGAATCTGAACTGATTTTATAGCATCTTTTGGCAAAATCGGAAAAGCATTTTCATCTATAACCCTTTGGAATTTATTGATTTCGGTAATAGGAGTTCTAATCATTTTCGGGCTTGTTATTTGTATTTTGATTTGCATTTGCTTCACGAATTTTTTCGTCTATCATATTGGCTGCCATTTGAAAAGATGCTGGGTCGAGGTTCGCAAAATAAACCATTTTAGCCCAAACTACGTTAGGGTTCATTTTTGTAGTATTCCTAAAAGCAGTGGCGTATGTCAAAAAACTGTCAGATGACAAAAAATTAAGGTTATAGTCTATCGGTAAATCATGAAGTGCTGTTGTTAAAGGCGTAGCCTTCTGTGTAAAATCTGAATTGGTAGAAGTGTTATTATTAATAGGTGGAGGTGATGGCATTTTACCCTTGACAGCAAGGGAAAAAGCTGGCGCAACTTTTTCTATCAAATCCAATACTCTATCAGAATTTTCATCAACAAAACCCATAATTCGATTACTAACACTTGATTCTAAGCGTTCAATATCTTTATCATGTTCTTGTTTTAACTTTAATTTCTCCAGCTCAAGTTCTAAGCGCATCATTTCAGCTGTTTTACCAGTTTCCAATCCTTTTATAGCTGCTGACATAAAAAACTGTGTTATTAAGTCACCACCTTTATTTTTACCTGGATTAAAACCAGCCAAAAAACTATTACCGCTGCTTGAGTCGTTGCCTTCACCTACTTGAAAGGTACGTTTTAGAGAAATTTTATCGCTTGCGTTGGTATTGTTGGATTTGAAATAAATGGTAAATATGCCAGATTCAAATTCACCAACAACATCATTTAGTCGATTGATTGACTTTTCAAAACTTTCGTCGCTGTCTAATTCTTCATCGCTAACAGGGTTGGTAGTATTCACACTCAGGCTCAAGCTAAAGTTGTTATCAACCCTTGCTCCTTTGTCAGCAGAACCTTCATACAATAACCAGAATGGATAGTTATTGAAATTTCGACGATAAGCTTCTACAACTTTATCGTAAGTAGTAATATTTACCTTATTTGTCATGAAATTATTTTAGAAAAATTTAAAAATTAACGACAAAATTCTTTTGGAATATAGCGCACAACCAACTCAAAAACTTCTTTGTCCCCGTAATTACTCGAATCCGTTTCAATAGAAATTGAGCTATTTTCAAAAGAAATATCTTTTTTCTCAATTGGATAGCCTAAACGTTCTCCACGAGTGAACCTATCAAAACTTAACGATTCAAAAGGCAATTTTTCGATTACATTTTCCTTTGAGCCTTGTCTTAAGGTCAAAAATGAAGCATCGAAAACGGTATCATTTACAAGTTTTGACTTATTCAAACTTGAACGGGTGTCACTAGTACGACGAGACGAAAGGTCTATTGTATAAGCACCTTCTAAAACACTTAACCGAGATAATGATAGAACTGACTCAGTATTTAAAGGAACAACCATCGTGACCGTTTGAATATCAGAAGCGTTATATTTCATTTTACTTTTAATTTGAAAATACAAGTGCAACTTAACATTGCACTTATATTTTGATGTTTTTATATTTTAAACTTATCCGTTAATACGAACAGGAGCGCAAGCATTGTCAATGACAAAACCAGCACAAATCCATGTCAAATAGTTCTCATAACCAACCTCATTAGTGGGAATAGTAGGGTTGCCAACTACAGCGGCATACTCACCATCTCCAAGTCTAACCTCAACATGGGCATCTTTATCGCCAAAAAATCCAAAGGTTTTACCTAAGTGTATGGTTTCAAAACGCTTAGACGAGTTCATCAAAGCAGGTACGCCGGTAGAACCCAACTGAGTTTGAACGACTGGAATGTGCTCAAACAAACCCGTAGGCAAATCTTCCAATGTTGTTTTTTTCTCAATTTGTAAATCCATTTTACCAGTGTAAACGGTATTCAAAGCGTCACATTCTCTCGCCCAACTGTTCGCTGGAGCAGCACCTGTAAATACTCTTTCATCTGCAAAAAAGTAAGTTCGAGCATTGCCAAATTGCGGAGTTCTCACACCATTTTCCATCTTTACAGGAACTCTTGTGATACCTAAACCGATATGCGTTCCAAAAAAAGCATCTTTCAACTTGAGGAAGTTAGCAGATTTGTTTTCGACAGTTCTTTGAGCTCCAGTAATCTGAAATTTAACTGACGAGTTTTTAGCAGTCAATGGCTCATGGTAAATCAACACATCTGGTTGAATGGCATTTTTCTCAAGTCCTTTGCCTAGAGCCCAAGCCACCGCTGCTTCATAACCAAAATTAGAGGTTTGTAATCCTTTCATTTATATAAAAATTAAATTTTTGTAAAACAATTTTTTTTCAATCAAAAACACGATGTTTTTAATTAATCTTCATCTTCGTTGTGCATTTCATCATCGTCATCACTACCGATGCTATGATCATTAGGGTATGCTTCTCCAATATTAAAATCGTCAGAGTACCACACCTCACCAATACCATTGATGTTTGGAATACCGAGCAATGGGCGAGCAATGTGCAAACCGCCAGCTGCAATAGCACCAGCACCAGCATCACGGAGCATTGAATTTTTGTTTTTAGAACCGTAATACATACCACCAAGTCCAATGCCCATTTTAAGACCACCAGCAACATAAGGATTTTTTAATTCCTTCATTTTGCCATCTTTGGTCAAGGCATTGATTCCTTCGTTCACGCCCCACTCGACGGCTACAGCACCAAGTGCAAATGACAATGCACGCTCCACATTTACGCCTTGCTTGCCTTCTCGAGGCGATGTGGCGCCCACACGTGAGTTTTTACGACGACGTGTCGTTTTTTTACGTTTTTTTGTACCAGCCATTGTTGAATTATTGCTACTACTACATTTTTTACACATAGTATTTACTTTAAGTTAAAAATCATTTTTTACTGTTCACGTAGATTATCTGATTTTTACTTTTTAGCTACTGTTTTTTTCTTTCTAACGGCTTTTCCAACTTTGCAAGGAGAATCAAGCATTGTTTTTTCAATTCGTTCTACTTTTTTTCGGTCAGCAGCCGTTTTAGCCTTAGCCAAACCATTTGCTTTATAATCTGCAACGGTGGAGCGATGCTCAGTAGCAGATACTGTTCCATCACAACGCCCTTTGCTTGATTTTTTAGCAATTTGGTATTTGGTAGGTTTTCTTTTTACAACTCTAGGCATAAAAAAATTTTTATTTAATGAACAATTTTATTTAAAAGCAAGATAGCCAAGAACGCCAAATCCGACCACGTACATCATCTGTTTATTATTGCTATCAGCATCAGCACCGCCACTATTGGAATTATCTGTTCTTGCCCGACTCTCTTTATAATCATCAGACGACCCTTCGCCAGTAGATTGCATTGTTGTGTCGTTGAGCAATTCTTCGTCGTTTATCAGTACATCGTCTTTTGTCATATCTGCACCAGATTCTTTGTTTATTACTGACAAAAACAAAGGAATTACAGCTGATACCAAGCCAACAATTAATGTAGCCGTTGCCGTAGTGACAGGTTCACCAATTGCGCCATTTACGCCACGCCTGCCTGTTGTTGTACCATCTGTAACATTATGACTTGTTGGTGCTACGGGTACGGGCTTTGCTTTGGCATAAATTTTTCTAAAGTAATCCTCTGGATAAACGCCAATTTTGGTTTTAATAGCTTTTCGCATTTTTTCAACCAGTTTATTGTCATTAAACGGGTATTTTTTCAGCAAAAATTTCAAGGCTTTTTGCCCTTTGGCAACTTTAATTTGTGTACGACTACCTTTTACCAAGGGAATGTCGCTTGGAAAAAAAGCGTGCATAAACATAATGCTGAATTTTCCAATTGTCGCATTTGAGAAGAACGTTTTGAGATTTTGAAATATATTCCCAACGCTTGCACTTGCTCCAGAAACTCTGTATATCTTGGACATAATAAAATCTTTTTTAGTAGAAATTTTTTTTTCTTTATCAAATTTATTCCAAACAGCGTCCATAATCACGTTCTGTCCATTTGGTAATATTGCAATTGGATAAACGTGTGTGATTTCACCAGCGGAATGTGTATATCCAGCAAAACGAACCTTGTATTTTAAACCTAAGCACTCAAAACATTTTGCCATAAAAACGGTAAATGATTTGCAATCTGTACCATCTTCTTTTTTATAAAAAGTATAGTTGGCTGTTTGAATGGCTTGGTCGTCAGCTTCGTCAGCTTCGTATTCAACATTATCTTTGACCCATGTCCAAAGTTTTGACAAACCTTCGTAAGTTGGTGTTATCTTGTTTTTTTGGATAAAGCCTAAAATGTCTTTTGGGTCAGACTTTTTTACTACGTCCATCACCTCTATGATAATATCCTCCGTAGTGGCGTTATCATTGACAAGTATTTTTTTAAAATTAGGGCGTTTTACCTTTCTCATATTTTTCACTAAGGGGAATATCGGAATCAATTTTTACTGTAATTTGCGGTAAGCCTTGAACCTTGTACACTAAATCACCTATTACATGGAATTGATATAAAAGCCATTTACTTTCTATAATCGCTTGAATATTGTAAGCTAAAAGAAGTAAGGAGCTAGAAAAATTTACAGTTAAATTCTTGCTTTCACCTGGTGCCAATACGACTTGATTAATAACAATATTTGACAGTAAAAAAGACCCGTAATATATTTTTCCTCTAAAGAACTGTATGGTAATTTCAGAAGATGTTGGATTTGTTACGGTATAATCTAATTTCCCTGTTAGATTTAATCCTTTTAATCCATCAATATGTACTTTATCAAAGTTGAATTGTAGGTTTTTTATTTTTGTAGCTTTGCTAAAAAAATATGCGCTTACGCCACCAGTTAAAATAATATGCCATGCTTTAATTTTCATCAGAACTATTTTTTTCAGAATCAAGAAAATCCTCTTTATTCAATTTTTCGCCTTTCCAAGTTGCTTTAATTCCTAAAATGGCTTTGTTGATAAAATAAACTGCTTTTGGTAAGCGTTCAATGACAACCCAAAACAAACCTGCAACGGCTACGATTATGTTGATATTCCACTTATCTACATTCGTTGCATCAAGTGCCAATAAACCAAAAGCGGCATTAAGCGAAACAAACGAGAAGTCTATAATTTTATGCATGGATTATTTTTTCTTTTTCTTTTTTTTACGACTAAAAACCAATATACCTAATAGCGCAACACCTACGAAAATCATAGTATTATCAGATGATTTTTTGCCAGAATTATCTGCTTGAGGCGTTTCCTTCGGTGGTATCGGTGTTGGTTTTTGAGTAGATTGAGGTTTATTTTTTTGCTTCGCCTGTTCAGCTCTGTACTGATTAATAATATCAGTAGCCATTTTAGAACCTTCCTGAGCCTTCTTAAGCCAATAGTCTAAATTCTTTTTGTTGTTCAAGTCAGCAAGCGATAATTCCTCTGGTAATCTTGTCGGTATTGGTATTGGCTTTGGCGGTAACGTAGGCAATCGCTCAATTACTACTTTTGGATTGTTAAAAGGTCCATAAGTAGGGTCACCAACATAATTATATGATCCAAACATAATTTTTGATTTAATTAAAAAAGAACTGTGTAAGAATCTACACAGCCTTTTCTTAAACACAATGCAAAGATGTAGGCGTTAAAAAATGAAATGATAGAAAATTAAGGGTAGTGTTTATTTTTTAGAATACTTTACAAGTATCATTAACATATTGAGTATTTTTTAGGGCTTAAAATTGGAATTTTCATCAAAAAAGCGTAATTTTGTAGGTATTTTATAACAAAAATTATAAAGATGTTGCCATTAAATTTATCAGAACGCCGCTTGCCACGCTTAATCTCTAAACAAAGATTGAGACAAATTTTTTCGGTTGATGACTATAATCGACCGTGCTCGAGTCATTTACTAAAAAAAAACGTTATGACAAAAGAGTTTGTAGAAAATGAGTTAGGACTAACAATGGAAAAGTACGGAAAAATTGAAGTATTTAATCCAGCTCAAACAAGTAAAATATATAGTTATTTTCAAATTACAATAGAAGAATTAGAGTAAAGACTATGTACTATAGTAAAAAATAGCAAAAAAAGAGCAAAAAAAGGGCAAAAAAAAGCCACGCTATAAATAGCGTGGCTTTTTTGTTACATTACGTGCTTTTCTCTTATCTCACTCATATCCATTATACCCAATTGGTTAAGATAACTATTGACCTGATCTAAATCATGCCAACGCCCTTGCAGTTGAATGTATTTAATGTGTATTCCTTCCTTTACCATTGTCATAGCTCCATTGTGTTTTAGACTGTAAAAACTATGATTAAAAGAAAATCCTAACTCAGTAAGAATACTTCTAAATTGTTTTCTCAAATAGCAATCACTCCAACATGACTTTGACGGTTTTCCATCTTTACTTTTTCCAATAAGGTAATAATCACTTGGATAATTGTGTAATTTCATAGCAATAAGTGTAGGTAGAAAAGCATTAGGAATAGCAACCCTTTGAGTTTTCTTGTTTTTACTATTTACACCTCTTATCATAATTGTACCAGTTACCAAATCAACATCAGACACTAACAAAGTACGGATTTCATTAGGACGAATTAAGCAATAAAACATTAACTGACAAGCCAGCCACAATTGACTGTTTTGGTCAATGTTCGCCTTGATAAGTTCCATTTGAGGTTGAGTAAAAGCCGCTTTGGGCGTGGTTTGGTCAGCGACCTTTTTAATTGATAAAAATGGATTTTCAAAATTAGGAATATCACTTGCTACCCGTTGTAAAGTCGCAATATAAGTATTGTAGGTTTTTGGCGCAACGCTGTTAATCAAATCATGAAAAAACGGTTTGATAGCATCAGCGGTAACATTTTTTAGTTTTGTGATTTTATTTTTTTCTAAAAATAAAATAAAGGCTTTTACTTTACCAGAATAAGTGCTGTAACTCCTTGGTCTAAGCGACAATTTTAGATTTATAAACGCAGCGGTAAAAGCTCCACGAGCTTCATTAGCATCTTGCTTTACAACTGGAATAGGATTTTGGATAACAAGCATTGCTTCCTTAGCCAACTTCAAACGTTCCGAAACAGTTTTACCTCGATTGATACCACCGTAATATTTACCTGTCTTAGCCCTATTGGCTTTGTCAGTCCAAGTGTATTTGATGTACCACCGTTTTGTTAAATCGTGGTCGTGATGAGAGAGAGAAAAATTTTTTTTCATATTGAAGTTTTGACACTCCAATAAGTTATAAGATAAAGAAAATTTTAGATGTTCTCACTTTTGCAATTTTGCAAAAAAAGAATAATGTAAAATGCTGAAAAACAATGAATTATGACGCACAATTAAAATAGAGCGACTTGCAGTTTGTTTTTTATAAGGGCGACTTAGTCGCACTTCCTATCGTATTTTTTAAGTGTATGCGCCTTATTATACTCATCTGCATTAGGTTTTACCCTTTTGGTAAAAGTGGATTTTAGAGAATCTACAGCACTTTGTCATCTTTGAGCGATAGCGAAAAGAACTCGAACTAAGTGTTTGCAA
>JAYWHK010000223.1:0-8054 GCA_043777755.1 Saprospiraceae bacterium | reverse complement strand
TTTCCGTAGCGTTGGCATTAATGCCAACGCTACGGAAAGACCAACGCTGCAAAAATACCAACACTATGGAAATAGTAACGCTATTAAAAATTATTTGTAACTTTGTATTTTTTAAAATCATAAAATTTCTAACAAATGAAGTCAATTAAATTTTTATTGGTCGTGGCGGTATCGTGCATGACATTTTCTATGTTTGCACAATCGTTGAACGTTCCTGCGGCAAGCCCAACACAAACTTTAAAACAAGGTTTTGGTACATCTGACATGAGCTTGGAATATTCTCGTCCGAGCGCAAATGGCAGAGCTGTATTCGGAAATGTTGTTAGTTACGACAAAATCTGGCGTACTGGCGCAAATGGTAGTACAAAAATTACTTTTGGTAGTGATGTAAAAGTTGAAGGTAGCGGTGTCAAAGCTGGTACGTATGCGATTTATTCTGTTCCTGGAAAAGAATCTTGGGAGATCATGTTGTACAAAGATTTGACCATGGGCGGTAACGTTGATAACTACAAAACTGAAAACGAAGTACTGCGTTTCAAAGTAAAACCAAGCAAATTAAGCGAAAAAGTAGAGAGTTTTACCATGAATTTCAACGGTTTCAAACCAACAAGTACAACGCTTGAATTGGCTTGGGAAAACACAAAAGTTGCTATTGGTATCACTACTGAAATTGATGCTACGATTATGAAAAACATTGATAAGGTGATTATCAATGACAATCGTCCGTTTTATTCAGCAGCGACTTACTATTATGAGAACAACAAAGACATGAATTTGGCAATGGAATGGGTGAATAAAGCCATCGCTTCTAATCCAAAAGGTTACTGGATGTATGCTACAAAGTCAAAAATTGCAACAAAGTTGAATGACAAAAAAACTGCGCTTGCCGCAGCGATGGATTGCAACAAATTGGCAACAGAAGACAACGATGATGCTTACATCAAAATCAGCAATGACTTGTTGGCAGAATTGAAAAAGTAAAATATGAAACCATTAATTTACACTCTTTTTTTTCTTTGTCTTTTTTTCTTTTTTTCTTGTAAAAATGATGAAAAAAATACTCCAAACAATGTTTTTCGTTTCAATCAGCACAATGCAATCACTTCGCTTGACCCTGCGTTTTGCCGTTCGCAATCCAATATTTGGGTGGTGAATCAGGTGTTCAATAGTTTGGTGCAATTGGACGATAGCTTGAACGTAAAACCTTGTATTGCAAAGCATTATGATATTTCTTCCGACGGATTGACCTATACTTTTCAACTCCGAAATGATGTTTTTTTTCATAATGATGATTGTTTTGAAGAAAAAAAAGGGCGTAAATTAGTGGCTTCTGATGTAAAATACAGTCTTGAGCGTATTTTGGATAAAAACGTAGCTTCGCCAGGGAGTTGGGTTTTTAAAGATAAAGTCAGCGAAAACCAAGCCTTTGAAGCTCCAAATGATTCCACGTTTGTCTTGCATTTGAGCAAGCCATTTCGCCCAATGTTGGGTATTTTGACCATGCAATATTGTTCGGTTTTGCCTAAAGAAGCGATTGAAAAATACGGAAAAGATTTTCGCTCGCATCCTGTTGGCACAGGGCCTTTTATTTTCAAAAAATGGTTGGAAGGTCAAGGTGTTTTTTTAGCAAAAAA
Source organism: Saprospiraceae bacterium (assembly GCA_043777755.1). Classification (GTDB taxonomy): domain Bacteria; phylum Bacteroidota; class Bacteroidia; order Chitinophagales; family Saprospiraceae; genus CANHEE01. The sequence continues at coordinate 6,420 of JAYWHK010000223.1, read as the reverse complement.
TGAAAATTATTGGGAAATAGATGAAAATGATGCAGCACTTCCTTATTTAGATGCTGTAAAAGTTACTTGTATTACGGAACGAAAAACAGCTTTTTTAGAACTGATTAGCAATAAATTAGACTTCCTTTTTGGCTTAGAAAGTTCGTATGTCAATGAGTTGGTGACACCTCGTGGCGAACTGATTCCCGCCCAAGCCGAGCGTTTGAATTTTATCAAAGCTCCTTACTTAAACACGGAATATATTGGCATCAATATGCAGCAAAACAATGCTGCTTTACAAAATAAAAAAGTACGCCAAGCCTTAAATTATGCCATTGATAGAAAAAAAATGCTAAAAGCCTTGCGAAATGCTGTTGGTAAACCAGCTACAGCTGGTTTTACGCCCATCGGATTGCCTTCTTTTGATGCCACAGCAACCAAAGGTTATGTGTATAATCCAGACAAAGCAAGACTTTTATTAGAAGAAGCTGGTTTTCCGAATGGAAAAAATTTGCCCGAAATTAGCTTAAATACCAGCAATGATTATGCAGATGTTTGTACTTTTTTGGCAAATGAATGGTCAAAAATTGGCATAAAAGTCAATGTGGATATTTTGGAAGCGGCAACCTTGCGTGAAATGATGACGAAAGGGCAAGTATCTTTTTTCAGAGCATCTTGGATTGCAGATTATCCTGATGCGGAAAGTTTTTTTGGTGTTTTTTATTCAAAAAATCCAGCACCGCCTAATTACACTCGATTTTTCAATGCTGAATTTGACCGTTTGTATGAGTCCGCTTTAGGTGAAAATGACGATGTTAAACGCTATGATTTGTACCATAAAATGGATGCTATTTTATTAGAAGAAGCTCCCGTGGTTTTTCTTTTTTATGATGAAGTGGCTTCTTTTACGCCAAAAAACATCTCTAATCTAAAACCAAATCCGATGAATCTTTTGACTTTGAAAAAAGTGAAAAAACTAAGATAACTTCATTCCTATAAAAAGACAAACAAAACAAAACAGTAAATTAATAAAAATATTTGAAATAGCTAAGAACAGATTGCCATTTTGAGCCAAAAGGAAAGTTTCGTTTGTAAAAGTCGAAAAAGTACTGAATCCGCCACAAACGCCAGTTATCAACAATAGTTTTTGTTGTTCGCTGATGCTTTGATTGGAAAAAAGACTAAGCGTAAAGCCCAACAAAACACAACTCAATCCATTTGCCAACAAAGTTGCTAAGGGAAAATCAAAGTTAAATCGTTTCAGTCCTTGCGACAATCCGTAACGCAAAATACTCCCAATGCCACCACCTAAAAAAACAAGAATATAGTTCATCTTTTTCTCCAAATTGTTTTTGCCCAGACTAAATCTTTACCATCGCTTTCTCTGACAATTCGATGTATAAAATTCTGATTGTCAATAATTTGTGTTTCTACCAAAACAACATCATTCAAGCTGCTTTCGTTTTTAAATTGAATATCCAAACTACAAATATCAAAATTCCAAAGTGTTTCATCAGGCACAGCTTCCGAAATCCATTGTACATAGACGACATTATTGGTATGTAAATTGAAATCAATTTGATGAAAATTAACAGTATAATTTTTTTTAAAATCAATTTGTTTTGGAGCTTGTAATTTTTCTTTGATGGGAGATTTTGCATTTTCGACAGGTGTCAAAACGGTAGCTCGAATAACATCTGGAATCGAAATCATCGCTCTTTTTTCCACATCTAACACAATCCATTGGCTTGTTGCGCTGGCAATTTCATTTTTTTTATCATCAAAAATCCAATAATCACGCTGCGTCAAAAAACGACCAATTTCGATAGGTTTGGTGTCTATTGAAAGCGATTCACCAACTTTTGGGAAAGTAGAAAAATCTATTTTCAACCTTGACAATACCCAAGCCAATCCTTGTTTGTTCATTTTTTCCACACCAAAACCCAAGGCATTGGCACTCAATTTTGCCGATTCTTGCATTAGATTTAGCAAGGCAGGGACAGTCAATTCCTTGCGATAATTCACTTCGTGGTAATGAATAATATACTTCTCCATGACTATCTATTTTTCAAAATTTTATTCATACGAATAGAAACATCTAACAATAGAATTTTTGCATTTGCATTGCGTTCAATATGGAGAATCGCTTCGTCAAACAATTTTGAAATTGGCTCAATGTGTTCCAATTGAATCACATTCGACATTTTGATTAATGTTTCCATTTCAATCCGTTGCAGCCTTATTTTTTCAGTCATATTGGTCACTTTGTACATCATCAATTCTCTGATAAAATGCAAACCATAGCGAAAAAAATACTTTTGCGCTTCACGACCAGCCGCAGCGAACTTATCAGTCCATTGCAAAATATCAGGCCCATTAATAGCATACGTTTTGCGCATCCATTCCAAAAAAAGCAACGCATTGTCGTTGTCGCTGTTTTGAGAAAGCGACAAGGCTTCGTTGAAATTCCCGTCAGCAATTTGCGCAATTGCACTCGCTTGGGAAGTTGAAATATTCATTTTTTCAGCCAAAGCAAGAATAATCTCCTCATTGCTCAACGGACTTAATGTTACCAACTGACAACGGGAAAGAATCGTATTTAGTATAAGTTCTTGATTTTCAGCGACCAATACAAAAATAGTATCGTCAGGTGGTTCTTCGATAAGTTTTAACAAACGATTGCCTTCTTTACCCAAATATTCAGGCAGCCACATTAAAAGCACCTTATATTTTGACTCGAAAGATTTCAAACTCAACTTTTTCATAATGCTTCCGCACTCGTCTTTGTTGATATTTCCTTGTTTATTTTCGCCACCACTGATGGTTGTCAGCCACTGATTGACATTTTGGTAAGGATTTTTTTCTATATTTTTTCGCCATTCGGTGATAAAATCAGTCGAAATTTTGCCTGTTCCTACAGTCGGATAAGAATAATGTACATCAGGATGAATGAACTTTGACGTTTTGCTACACGCCCGACAAACACCACAAGCATCGCCATCGCCCTGTTTGTCTTCACACAAAAGGTACTGAATGTACGCCAACGCCATCGGGATTCCACCCAAACCTTCTCGTCCAAGTAGCAAGAGTGCGTGAGGCGCACGATTGCCCTCAATCATGCCCGTCAAAATCTGCTTAGGCGTAGCCTGTCCTATGACTTCTCTAAATTTCATGTGGCAAAGATACTATCTGTTTTTAATTTTTTTCTGAAAAAATTAATCTTAATCTTTTGGCTACGAAAATGGATTAAATCAAAAAACGGCTTAAACGCATAAGTCATTGAGTTGTTTTTCTTAGGAAAAGCAACCTTTTTATTATTATTATTGTAATATTATTAAAAGAAATCGTAACTTTGTATTCAGAAATATGAAACAACTATTTTATACCATTTTGTTTTGTTTGATGGGTTGTCAGGTAAGTAGTGCGCAACTCATTCTCAATCCACGTTTTTTTGGGGCGTACATCGTCAATAACCAAAACGACACAGCCCGTGGTATGGTAAAATTGCCAAAATCCGCTTCAAAAGGCGATTTTTCATATACTGACATCATGTGGAAAGTCCGTTTTATCAATAAAGACGGTATTGAACAGAAAATAACACCAAGTGAGATAAAACAAGTTACGTTTTGGTTAGAAAATAAAAAAGAAATTACTTTTGTTTCTCAACTCAATCAAGTCAAAGCATTTGCAGGCTTGATGAATGACAATGAAAAAATGTTTCTTGAAATTGTCCAGAATGGACATATTAAATTATACAAAGGTTATTTTTACAACGATTCCGCCAATGGAATAGATGTTAGTACCATCAATTATATCCAAAAAGGTAAAGGTAAAATTCGTAGATTTCGCCATGTTTTCTTTCGATATGACTTGATAGAGTACGTCAAAGACCATCAAGAATTGGTAAATAAACTCAAAAGTCGTCAATACCAACCAAAAGACATTGACGAAATCGTAAAAGAATACAACAGTTGGTTCGCAAGTCAGAAGTAGTATTAAAAAAAATTAACACCATGATAAACCGTTCATTGTTCACTCTTCGTTGTTCACTGTTCCTTGCATTTTGCTTATTTTTTACGGGTTGTTATACATTCAAAGGCTTCAGTATTGACCCCGCTGTTCAGACTTTTTACATCAGCAATTTTGTGAACAAAGCATCACTTGCGCCAGCGTCACTTGGACAGGATTTTAGCGAGCGTTTTAGAAATCGAGTGCGGGACGAAGCCCGATTAAAATTCAATGAAAATTCGCCAGACGTTGAGTTTTCTGGCACTATTAGTGATTATAGAATTACAGCCGAAGCACCTTTGCCTGGTGAAGGTTCTTCCATTAACGTCGTTACGATGGTCGTTAATGTAGAACACAACAACAGCAAAAATGAAAAAGCCAACTACAAAAGAGATTTTAGCTTTCAAAGGCGTTTTGATGCAACGACAAGTCTTTCGAGTATTCAAGAAGACCTCAATAAGCAAATGATTAATGAAATCATTACAAATATTTTCAACGATACTTTTAACAACTGGTAAGTGACCGCAGACCAATTTTCTTATTATTTGATTGACACGTCAAAATTGCGTGAATTGGGCTATCAAGATATTCAACACTTGATTGGTCAATTCCCATATTGTCAAAATTTGCATTTTTTGATTGCCAAAAAATCTCATATCGAAGACCATCCTGATTTTGAAAAATGGCTTAACCTCGCTGCAACATATAGCACGGATCGCTCGTATTTGTACCAACTTTTGCACGATGTGGATTTTGAAAAGGATTATCTTTTAGAAGAAAAATTCGATTTGAACGAGATTACAAAGTCGAAAGAGGAAGTGTTGCCAGAAGTCGTAACCGATACAAATTTTGAGTTATCCACACTTTCCGCTATTTTGTTGGCAGAAGAAAAAGAAGATTTAGTTGTTGAAAATCGGGCTATTGTGCCAGTCGAAGCACTTCCTGCAATTGCGGTGTCTGACATGAATAATTCGGGATATGAAGACGACGATATTGACGATGATGAAGACGCTCCTTTAGTGACTTTTGAAGATTTGATGAACCAAAGTGAGGCGGAACCACCAATGCGGCAAGCGGCAAAAGTTAATGAAGAAAAAACAACTTCGCCTAAACCTTTGCCAAAATCAGCTTTTTCAAGTTGGAAAAAAACAAACCCAACAAAAGTGGAATCGCCAAACCTTATCAACCTCGTGAGTGAAGAAGAAATTGCATCGCATAAGCAACGAATCGAGGAGAAAATGGGACAGGAAGAAGAAAAAAAGAAAAAAAAGAATGCCAAAAAGAAAAAAAGTAGCGAAGAAGTTAGTTTCGCAGATAGGAGTTTAATCAAGAACGAAAACCTTGCAACAGCTACTTTAGCAAAAATTTTGGCATCACAGGGAAGAATTCAAGAAGCAATTTCAATGTTTGAGAAACTAAAGTTGCAAATACCAGAAAAAAGTGCGTTCTTTGCAGCCGAAATTGAAAGAATAAAATAATCATTCTCGTTTTGGTAATTTAATGTACTAAAACTTTTAAAATTTATATAAAAAATCATGTTACCAACTATTGCAATTTTAACAGCCATCGTAGGCGTATTTTTAATCATTATTGTATTGATTCAAAACCCAAAAGGTGGTGGAGTTGATTCTACGTTTGGTGGTAATGCTGCCAATCAAATGTTTGGTGCATCACGCTCAACGGACATTATCGAAAAAATCACTTGGGGTTTAGCGATTGCTTTATTCTCTCTTTGTATCGCAGCTACGTTTTTCGTGAACAGCGGTGTTACTCAAAAGTTATTGTCAGAATAAGATATTAGTTATTAAGTTATTGGATATATTTTTTATCCAATTTAATACATTACGAATTCATTTTTAGAAAACCACAAAGGAATGTCTGTCATGCAGCATATCTTTGTGGTTTTCTATTGTGTTAAGTCACCGCTAATGCTAAACTTGAATAACTAAATCAACTTAAAAAAATAAAAAAAATGTCAATAAAAAGCAAATTAGACTATCGTTACATTTATGTTTTGGGCAATTGGGCATATCCATTTCGCTACAAACTTGGCATTGCCAAAGATGTAGAAAAACGAAAAACTGGCATCAGCAAAAGCCAAAAAGGTTCTGTTTATGATATTTTTTGGATAAAAGTACTTTTTGCGCATCAAATCGAAGGTTTTTTACACTTGTTATATGCACCGTTGAATGCGAAAATGACGGGTTCTGGACGGACAGAATGGTTTTGGATGATTTTTCCAATATCGCCAATTCTGATTTTGATAGCTGTTTGGCTGATACAACTGTTTTTGATTCCAGCAATGGTCGTAGGAGGACTGTATTGGATATTGAATATAGCGGCTGCGTAGTGTGAATTCTGTAGCGTTGGCATTTTCCGTAGCGTTGGCATTTTCCGTAGCGTTGGCTTTAAAGCCAACGCTACGGAAAATGC
>JAYWHK010000222.1:0-22105 GCA_043777755.1 Saprospiraceae bacterium | reverse complement strand
CAATTTTACTTGTTTACTTTGCATAGGATAATAAGGTTTGGCAAAGGTAAGTATTTATTTCTTATTCGTTAGCTATTTAATGGTCGTGGCACTAGTAGAATCAGTATTATCGCAAATTAATATATTGTACGAATTGTCTAAACTATCGCTTTTAGTTCCAATATTTCCATCTAAAATACTAATGTTTTTTAGATAATCTCTTTGACTTTTATTGTTTTCATTGCCTACAAAACCACCATAAAGACGAATTCCTTTTTTCAAAACAAAACTTTTTTTTCTATCATTGTCATTTGTTGCAAAATAAGAGCCTTTAGCTATCCAAATCTCATCGTTTGGGACAGCTAAAGAAAGTGCTGTACTCAAATTTGAATAAGCGGTAGCCCAAGAAGTACCATTTTGATTGGCGGTACTGTTAGCGTTATTGACATAAATTATTTTTTGAGCAAAGGAAAAATAGCTCAATAGAAGAAAAAAAGAAAGGATGTTGTGTATTTTTTTCATAGGATTTGTATAAAATTAAAAAACGAGTAACACAATTGTAGATTGCGTTACTCGTAAATAGGAAAATATTTATAGTTTGATAAACTTCTCAGTCATCACTTTTTCAGGTGTCTGAATTTTTACCATATATATGCCTTTAGAAAGATTTGCACTTTCAATATCAAATGAATTATTACCCTTTATTGTAGCTCTTGAAGATGTACTAACCAAACGACCATTTGCATCGAATATCTGTACCGTTACAATGTTAGATGCTACTTTTTGAGTGAACTTGACTTGGAAATTATCAATAACTGGATTAGGGAATATTGATATATTATCACTTTCTACGTCCGCAATAATACTCAATTTTGCACCAGTACTATTGGCATCTGTATCTAAGACTTCAATCGGCATTTCGTCAAGTATTTTTACGGCATTTGCAACATCAGAAATGTCTTCTTTTACAGAAAATACAAGTTTAACTAATTTTTTCTTTCCATTTTCAGTATTTTCAGAAGTAGATTTGTTTATGTAAGACAAACGAATTTTACCTTCTTCACTGTCGCAAAAAATGTTTTCTGAAGTAAATTCTTTGACTTCTTCTAATTCGTAGCCATCATAAGACAAGGCATTTTTATCAAATTGCAATCCAAACTGCCAACCTTCCACCGTAGCATAATCGTCAATTTCAGAAGTCAAGATTAATTTTGAATTTGCTTTTATGTAAGAAGGAATTGTAATACTATTTTGAATCTCACGAGATTCGCTATCATTTCCTGTAAAATTAAGTCCAGAACTACAATTTAAATCTCCTGTTTTGATAGCATCAAAGCCAATTACTAATGATTGACCACTTACAACTTTTCTTTTTTTCCTATGAAGAGGTTTTGAGTTAGTCAAATAATATGGATAACTTAAAATAGAAGAACTAAAAGGATTTGTAATAAGCCCAAAGATACTTGCATCAATAAAGTCCCACGACTCACACTCTAAACCAGCCATTGATGCAGCAGTTGCTTGTCCAAAAATCATTTTTTGCATTTCTACCCCATCGGCATTTGTAATCTTTGCATTTCTTGTTATATCAGCAGCAATTAAAAGAGGTGGTGATGTAATCATTTTCTTTCCTAAAATATGATTATTCAAGATTAATCTATCAGCAGTAGTAACGCCATAAGACCAATCATCATTTTTCGTAGGATACAGTTCTATATTATCGACGACAACAGACTGTCCTGGTAATTGCATAACACTTGGAAACTCTGTATAGAATGCACCTGAATCTCCCACAAAATTCCAAATTATATTATTAGCTGGAATATTAGGGTTAATCTGCTTTACTGTAAGTGTATTAGAAACACTTACCATTTGTAGATTTTGAGTCAAGTTGTTAACGACAACAGGAACTCCATTAAAAAAATTGGTTGACATACTTGTCGAGCCACAGTCTTTATAAACTTGTCCCCAAATGACAGTTGGAATTTGCTGGGCAAAAACACTAAATATTAGTGCTAAAGAAAAGAATAGAACGCTTGCGGAACGCTTGCGTAACTTAAAAATTGATTTGAAAACATGGTAAACTTTGTTAAAAAAAATTAAAAAAATCGGATTTGGAATAATGTGACGTCACCATGTTCATGTTATCAGTAATCTTATTGTCTGCCGCAAATATAATGGCATAAGATTGATATATGCAAATTTTTTAACATAAATTTTTGAAAAAATTAAAAAAATGTTAAATTAAGCATATCCAAATCACCTTTCCATAGTTCGGGTTAAAACCCGAACTCCAGTTTTTCTACCAAAAAAAGTTGTGTTGAAACGTCAAAATCTTTTGATTTTGCTTTTTTGAAACGGATAGTTTGCCATTGATTTGTTAGAGGTTTTACAAATTCTGTTTGAGTAGGAACACCCATCGAAACAGGCATATCAAAATTTGCAATATCTGCTTTCCAACGGTACAAAACATCAAAACTCCGTTTGCCTTTTTTCTTGATTTGATATTCCAAAATCGGTACATTCGGACTGTAAAGGTATTGATGGAAAAAAGCTGTAAAATCCTTTTTCGTATATTGATTGACATAATCTATAAACTGTTTGGTCGTGACATTGCTGATTTTATTTTTTTGGTAAAAACTCTTTAACAAACCAAAAAATTGCGCATCATCATTCAAAACATGGCGTAAAGTATGCAAAATCCAAGCACCTTTGTAATACATATCGCTGCCTTGCCAGTCGTCAAAATTCACATTCATTGGCCCAACAATCGGATTTGCATTGTAAATATCGCCCCTTTGATTCATCAGATAACGGACTGCATCTGGATAGCTCATCGTATATTCTACGTACAGAGATTCCATATAAGTCGTAAAACTTTCGTGCAACCACATCTCAGCGTGGTCATTACAGCTGATGCTATTTCCCCAATACTCATGCCCCGTTTCATGGATAATGATGTAATCCCAATTCATATCATTTGGAATCATACCGCCCAAATAACCTCGCTTGTATTCATTTCCATACGCAATTGCACTTTGGTGTTCCATGCCCAAATAAGGCGTTTCGACCAAACAATAACCGTCATTCCAAAACGGATATTTATCAAAATAATGCTCATAAGCCTCCAACATTGGTTTTACTTGCTCGAATTGTTTTTTTGCTTTATCAATATTTTGCGACAAACAATAAAATTCCAAATCAAGTTTAGTACTATCTTTTTTAGATGTATAAGTATCTGATAATCTGTAATAATCAGCAATATTTAAAGTGACATTGTAGCTATTGATGGGATAAGACACAAACCAATCGTAGCGGGTATTCCCATCGCCCAAGACTTCTCTTTTTCTCAAATTACCATTCGCCACGCAAAATAAATCGCTCGGGCAAGCCACACGAATACTCATACTATCAGGTTCGTCAGAAAGGTGGTCTTTGCAAGGCCACCAGCTACTTGCACCAAAACCTTCGCACGCCACGCCAACCCAAGGTTTGCCAGCTTTGTCTTTTGACCAGACAAAACCACCGTCCCAAGGCGCACGCACCGCAGTCGTTGGCATTCCTTCGTAATAAATGAACAGGCTATTCCGTTGCCCTTTTCGCTGCGCAGGCAATTTGACAAAAACAGCATTTCCCTCTCGACGAAAATTCAAAGGTTTTTCCTCTAATAAAATTTTATACAAACGGAAATTTTCAAAAAGATCAATTTGTAAGGTTTCAAAATCTTCTTTTGCTAAAAAATCCATTTGGCAAACGCCCGAAATGAATTTTTTATCAATATCCACTTTTAGGTTTAGGTCATAAAAAGTGACATCATAACACGTCCGCTCAGGACGCAACGCACCACGCAAAGTATCTTGACGGGTGAATTTTTTATCCCAGCGAAAAAGCGGTTGTGCAGATGCCGTAGCACAAGTCACAAAAATGAAAAGTAAAAAACAGAAATTTTGACCTAATTTTGAAAAGTCGTTGCTAATATATCTCATCAATTATAAATATTTGCTCAAATATACTTCCGATTTTAATTTTTTAAGGCATAAATAAAAAAAAATTCTACCTTTGTGTTCTAATTTTTCTAAAAAAAATACAATGACAACACTGACCTTAGATTTTCTCCGTGACCTTAACCAAAATAACAACAAAGATTGGTTTGAAAAAAATAAAAAAACGTATGAAAAAGCTTATAAAGGTGAGTTTTTGATATTTATTCAACGGTTGATTGATGAAGTGAAACTTTTTGACCCCGTGGTGAATGACTTAGCAAAAGACAGCCTTTTTAGAATTTATAGAGATGTTCGTTTTTCTAATGATAAAACACCTTACAAACCTTATTTTTCTGCTATCATCTCCAAAGGAGGACGAAAAGGAATGGATTATCCTGGCTATTATATACAGTTGGAACAAGGTAGTTTGTCCATCGGAGGTGGTGCTTATTTTTTAGAAAAAGAACCATTGCTCAAAGCTAGAACCTATATATTGAATCATCAAGATGAATTTTTGAGCATTATCAATGATAAAAACTTCATTCAACATTATGAATCTGTCAAAGGTGAAAAAAACGCTCGCTTAGATGCCAATTTTAAAGCCATTGCAGCCGAAGTTCCTTTAATTTTCAACAAACAATTTTATGTCATGGCTGAAATTGACCCGAAAATTGTTTTGGAAGAGAATGGTATAGCTCAAATTCTAAACTATTGTAAGGCAATGAAACCTTTCAATGATTTTTTTACAAAAGCAGTTTTTGCATAAAAAAATGGCTATTTCAAAAAATTTTGAAATAGCCATTTTTTATGCTTGTGCTGTTGGTGTAAAGTTCATCGGAATGTTTCCATGACCTCCATCGTGTTCTTGGATAACGCCATATTGCGCTTCGTAACGGCGAATATTGTCGGTCAAAGCACGCAACAACCTTTTTGCATGGTCAGGTGTCATCATTACCCTTGACTTCACTTTTGCTTTTGGTACGTTGGGTACAACCCTGATGAAGTCTAACACAAATTCTGATGAAGAGTGTGAAATAACCGCCAAATTAGAATATACACCGTCTGCTATATCTTCTGTTAATTCAATATTTAATTGATTTTCCATTAATTATAATTTTTTTATTTTAATAAGTAGTTGTAATCTTCGCAAAGATAAAACAATATTTAATACCACAGCAACAATTTTGCCAAAGATTTTGTCAATCTAAAAGCTCTATTTTCAAATCGTCCAACCAAATTGAGGACGCTGTGTCATTCCAAATAAAAATTTTGATTTTATCTCCTGCCTTGATTTCATTTTCTTTGATTTCATGCTGAAAGTTCAAATCAGCCCATTGCTCTTTTACGCTAATAAAGTCTGTCAATTTCCAACCTTGCCATTTTATACTTTTTCCATTCCTCAAAATATCTACCACTACTTTTGGCGCATCTTTAGGATTGATGTCACTAAGCCATACTTTTGAGCTTAGTCGGAACTTAACTTCCTCTTTATCATTTTTTATGCCACTAATATAGCCATCAAAACCAGTCGAATAAGGGTTGTTTTGGTCTAAAATTAAGGATTTTTTACCAAAAACAGCCTTTGATTCATCGGTTTTTTTGTTTTCATTTTTTTCAACGTTTTCAAAATCATTTTGATAAATCAAAGAATTTAATTTGAAAACACTTGTATCTCGCTCAAAAACACAAATCGTACGAGGCTTTCCAAAGTCAGGATTCTCTTCCGTGTAAGTTCCGATTTGCTTAAGTTGTGGATTTTTTTGCAATTTTTCCAAAGGCACTTTGTATTCATTCAGAGAAAACCAACTGTCCCAAAAAATCAATGCGTTGGCAGGAATCCGTTCCCCGTTCAACAATCTATCACAATGACGGTGTTTTTTATCGCTAAAATAATCAGTTCCCAAAAAATAAGGAACAGAAGTTCCGTCAAAATACAAAGTCGCATCATTGGCTTTTGAACCAATATCTTTCAATGCTTTTTGTACCGCCAATTGCTCATTACTCAGCGCAAAATGCCCTTTTGAAGTCCAACGCCAAGCACTAAAAGCAATCAAAATCAAAGAAACGATGGTAAAAATACTGCCTAATCGAGTATCCTTTTCGTTTATTTTTTCTTGTAAAAAATTAAATGCAAATAAAATAACAATCACAAAAACAGGCATAATGCCTACAATAACCCGAAGTAAACCAAAAGAATTGAACAATCCCAATGCCCAAAATGCACTATGTCCTACAAAATAAGCAGTACTTGTTCCATAAACCAACCAGAGTTCTTCTTTTGAAAAAGCCACTTCTTTGAACCAATACAAAAGCAATCGAACAGCTCCTACAATCATTCCCAAACGCCAAAAATATGCCATAGCAGTTCCCATGACCATGTTTAGTCCTTTGTAAAAAGTACTCCAAGAACCAGAACCGTAACCGCTGTTCAACGTCGCATAAGACATATTTTTAAAAACCCAAAAATAATCGCCATCGTGCGCTCCTGCGCCAGCTATCATATATACGATATGTCCAAACAAAAGCAACGGAATCAGCTCGTATCTTTTTTTGAAAAATAAATAAGGCGCAAAAACACATAGAATAATCAATCCTTCGGAACGTACAAATGGCAGGAAGGAAAGCAATAAAGTAGCAGCTACAAGTCGCTGATTAACAGCCAAATAGATAGAAACAATAAACCACAACGCCCAGAAAGGTTCAGTCAAACCCGAAGGTGTGAGGTAGATGCTCATGGGTGCAATCGCAATAAAAAACGGCACTAACCAAGCATTTTTTAGGCCTAATTTTTTGGCAGTCCAATAGGAAAACAATTGCGTAGCCGCCAAAACAAATACATTAAATAGCTTCATTGCACCAAAACCCAACTGCGCAATTGGTGCTGCAATCAAGACAAAAATAGGTTTTGCCCATTGCTCAAAAAAGTTATTGTGATGCTCAAAAGCCCATCGAGCAAACATATAATGTTGTATGCTATCGCCATCGTCACCTGTTCCCTCAAAAGCAATGGCAATGTAAAGCATTATCAAAGTGCCTACTGCGATGATAGCGTATGCAGCATATTTTTCTAAAAAATCGTTTATTTTCATAAGGTAAATAGTCGTAAGTCTATAAGTCTTTTGCGTGATGTGTATTTTTAGTCGTAAGTCTGTAAGTCGTAGCTCTTTTAGTCGTAAGTCTGAAAGTCGTATTAAAAGCTATGCAAAAGTAGAAAAATAAATGATTTATAGTAGGGATTTAAAAAAAATTGTAACTGTTTAGCGTCGAAAAAAATCGAAGATTTTTATTTTTACCACGGAGAAACGGAGGTCACGGAGGCAAAAAAATTAGCCGAAGGCTAATTTTTTTGTCAAACTCAGTGTTCTCCGTTTCTCCGTGGTAAAAAAATGCAAAAGTGGTAAATAGCTACAAAAAAATTAAAAATTAAATAAAAAACACCACATCAAAACCTGATGCGGTGTTTTTTTAATTTTTATGAGCGAAACCGTGTTTTTTTCGATAGGAAGGATATTTTGAGAATGGCATCTTGGAAGAAAATCCAAAACCATAATATTCAACGTAAAGTAAAAATTGATTGGCATCTTTATAATCTGGAATTGCACCAATATTTGCTTGTCCTTCATCTAAAAAAATAACACTTGGAAAGCTCAGACTACCGCCTGTCAGCTCCCAAGCCAACTCGTGAAAACAAGAACCTGCGCTGCATTTGTATTCTAAATTTTTCCCGTCATACTTCAAGGCGTCTTTTGATTTAGCATCTAATTTGACGGAATAAAATTTTTTATTGATTAAATCCACCACTTCTTGCGATGCAAAAGTAGTGTTATCCATATATTTACAAGGATTACAGCCTTCCGTGTAGATGTGAACCATGATTTTGCGAGGATCATTCTTTGTTCGGCTCACGGCTTGCTCCCAAGTCATCCAGTTCACTCGGCTTGCTTGTTGCGACCAAGCAGGCTTTGAGAACATAATAAAAAATAATAATATGTAAAGATTATACTTCATCAGCTCTTTTTTGATTTTTAAACACTACAAAAGTAAAGGGAAATCATACTCAAAACAAATTTTTTAAAACCTTTAAAAGAATATTAACTTATATAAGATGTTTTTTAATATTTAAATAATTGAACGATAGAAAACTTTTAGATTGTCATCTTTAATATTATGCTCTTCGACCAATAGTGCATTGCGCAACTCAGGAGATTTTATACCGTCATTAATCATTTTTGACGTATAAAATACTCTTGCTTCGTCCCAAAGGTTGGCATTGACAAAATTTTGTATGGTTTCAGCTCCTCCTTCGACAATGAGTTTGCTAATGCCTTCTTCCAACAATCGCCTTAAAATAGTAGGAAGAACACTTTGATTAAAATCCACTTTGATGTAACGATGCAAGGTTTGTTTTTCCTCCTTTTTTTCATTGAAAAAAATACTTGGCGCAGCGGTATCAAAAATTGCTTTTTCAGCTGTTATTTTCAATTGCCTATCAATAACAACCCTTGTAGGATTTTTACCAAAATACAAGCGATTTGTCAGCGAAGGATTGTCCACCATAACGGTATTTCGCCCAACCAAAATCCCGTCACACTCGCTGCGCCACTTGTGTACCAAATGTTTTGAAAAAGAATTGGTCAGCCAAACTTGCTCATTTTTTTTACCAATAAAACCGTCAGCACTTTGAGCGTACTTTAATATAACATAAGGTCGTCCTTGAAAAGTATTCACGACAAAGGGTCTAATCAAATCCAAACCTTCTTTTTCTAAAACACCAACAACCACTTCTACCCCATTTGCTCGAAGCAATTCGATACTTCTACCTGCCACTTTTTCATAAGGATCAACGCAGCTTATAACAACTCTTGGTATTTTTTTTTCTAAAATCAAAGCAACACAAGGAGGTGTTTTGCCATGATGAAAGCAAGGCTCAAGCGTGACATAGATAACAGATTTTTTCAATAAGTATTCATCTTCTTTTTGTACGCTATTGATTGCATTGACCTCAGCGTGTCCTTGTCCATAAAACTCATGTGCGCCTTCTCCAATAATTCTATTTTCACAAACAACAATTGCACCGACTGTTGGATTTTTAAAAACATTTCGCTGGTATTTTCTTGCCAATTCGATGCAACGCTGTGTCATAGCAATGTCAATATAAGACGTAATAGTATTGTTAATTAAAGATTTATACATTTCCAAAAAAATATTATTGAAATTTAAGTGTTATTTTTTAAAATATTTGGTAGATAGAAAATAAGCAAATAGATTTGCAAAAGAAATACCCAAATAAATGAAAAGCTAAGTCAAATTTACAATAATTTTTTCTTAATCAGGCAATTTAAAAATTATTTATTGAGCATAGTTTAAATTCCAAATACAAACGAACAGTGACTATTCAATTAAAACTCAAGAATTCTGAGGAAGTAGTTGTCATAGACAATTATGTCTATGATTACCTCAGTACAGAGCCTTATCTGGCTAAAATCGACATTGTCAATCAGCTAAGAATGCACTCCAGTGGCTGTGCTTTCTTCCAAAAAGCGTGGACATTACCAGATAAAAAAGGTTACACTACCGAAACTATTTACCTTCACAAATTGATTGCCGAGAAATGGTTGTCAGATACCAAAACAGCTGACAAGAGACTCGTTGGTACTACCAATGGAGATAAACTTGACTGTCGTGTAGAGAATTTAGCGTATCGTACACGTTCTGTCGCAAGTCGCCAAAGAAAAACGACAAGCGATACTGGTTACACTGGCGTTTATCGTGAAAACAGTAAATTTCGTGCGGTAATTTCCAACAAAGGCAAAACTCTACACCTTGGAATGTTCAATACTGCTGACGAAGCTGCGATTGCTTACAACGTAAAATCCGCTGAATTGTTTGGAGAAGAGGGCAAAATCAATAAAATAAGAAAGTAATTCATTGATTTTCAAATGGGTATCTAAAAATCGTACAAGTGCTATATTGCGCTTGTACGATTTTTTTTTATAAAAATAAACAATTATTTTCTCATCATATAAAAATATTGTTTATTTTTGCAAAACCTAACAATACTTTTTTTTAAATATAAAAGATGAATTTAAATTTTACTATAAATGGCAAAGCAACGACCGTAGATGTTGCTCCTGACACACCTTTACTATGGGTTGTTCGTGACGAGCTAAATCTAAAAGGTACAAAATATGGCTGTGGAAAAGCACTTTGTGGTGCTTGCTCCATGCACGTAGAAGGCGAATTGGTACGCTCTTGTTCGTACCCCGTAGAGATGGCAGCTGGAAAAAAAATTACCACCATCGAAGGGCTTTCTCCAGATTTAACGCATCTGCATCCTGTACAACAAGCATGGATGGACATTCAAGTACCTCAGTGTGGTTATTGCCAATCTGGTTTTATGATGGCTGCCGCAAAACTCTTGGACGAAAATCCAAATCCTACCATAGAAGACATCAAAAATAACATTAGCAATATTTGCCGCTGCGGTACGCATCCAAGAATCATTCAAGCCATTCTGAAAGCCGCTGAATTAAAAAAAATTGGATAATTGGATATTGGATATTGGATATTGGATATTGGATATTTAAAAATAAAGTAAAAAAATGACAACTGAAAATAATAAAAAATCATTTTCTCGAAGAAAATTCCTTCAACGTGGCGCAATTGTAATGGGTGGCTCAATCGTTGCTTCCTATTTGGGTTGTAGTCCTATGCGTCGATTCGCTGCTCAAACTGCTGAAAGTTTAGATGCGCCCGCTGCCATTAATACTTTCAAACCTGATTTTTGGTTTGAAATACTAAAAGACAATACCATTTTGATGAAATCGCCTAAAATCGAAATGGGGCAAGGTATTTTCACTGGTTTTGCTATGATTGCCGCTGAAGAATTGGACGTAACACCAAGTCAAATCAAAGTTGAACACGCTTCTACAAAAACAGGGAGTATTGATAGCTTAGGAACAGGTGGTAGCAATAGCACACTTTCGCTTTATCAACCCATCAGGGAGGTTGCAGCCACCATGCGAGAAATGCTAAAAGAAGCCGCCGCTAAAAAATGGGGCGCAAAAACATCTGATATTGCTACCGAAAACGGTATTTTATCTTTTGGAATATACAAAGCAACTTATGCCGAAATCGCCAACTCAACCACTGATTGGAAAGTGCCAAAAACACCAGCTTTGCGCACACCAAATACTTTTAAATATGTTGGAACAGAAGTAAAAAGAGTTGATTTGGAAGCAAAAGTGATGGGAACTGCCGAATATACGATGGATATCACTCTACCAGATATGTTGTATGCGCTGACCTTGGACAGTCCTTATTTTGAAGGAAAAATTAAAACAATTGACATAAGTGCCGCTGAAAAAATAGATGGCGTTATAAAAATTGTTCAAGAAAATGACTTGGTGGCAGTCGTTGCAAAAAATCGTTTTGCCGCTGAAAAAGGACTAAATGCCATTGATGTCACTTGGGATATTCCTAAAAACTGGCAACAATCCGACATTGAAACGCTTGTAACCGTTGGCAATGGAAAAGAGGTGAATGTCCAGAAAAAAGGCAATGCCAAAACGATTTTGGAGCGAAGTCCATCACAAGTTTATCGTCAAGAATACCGTATGCCTATCGCCGCCCATGCTCAAATGGAAACCTATGGTGCGGTGGCTCATGTCGAAAATGACAAAGCAACCATTATAATCGGTTCTCAAAATCCTGATTTTGTTCGCAATCAAGTAGCCAAGGATTTGGGCTTAAAAAAGGACAATATCGAAATAAAAACACCTTATCTGGGTGGTGGTTTTGGTCGTCGAACACCCAAAAACAAGGCAACTCAGGCGGCAAGGCTTTCTCAAATAATGGGAAAACCAATCAAACTGATTCCTACTCGTGAACAAGAGTTTTACAATGATATGTTTCGTCCAAATACACACCATGTTTTACAAGCATTTATCAGTGAAAATGGTACGATTGAAGCAATCTCACACGACCAAGCAACACCCGATGAAGTTGTAAAAACATTGGCTGGCAATATGGCACTGAATTTTGTCGGTGCAGATTGGATTGCCGCTGGACATGGTGCTGGTTTTATTTATAATTTTCCCAATAAAACAGCTTCTGTTTGGGACGCAAAAGTGCCTTATCCAGTTAGTATTTGGCGTGGCGTTGGTATGATTCCGAATACGTTTGCCATAGAGAGTTTTATGAACGAATTGGCGCACAAAACAAAAAAAGACCCCATCGAAATGCGTATTGAACTCTGCAAAGGCAGCGAAGAAATCAATGAACGTTATGTAAAAATATTGGAAACTGCCCGTAAGAAAAGTGATTGGGATTCAGCAAAACCCGAAGGCGTCGGGCGAGGTATGGCGATGGGCGATGATAGAAAAGGCATTGCCGTTTGTGTCGCAGAAGTAGCGATTGTAGATGGAAATATTGTTGTAAAAAAAATAACACAGCTCTTGGATTGTGGCAAAGTTATTAATCCGAATGGAGTTCGAGCGCAAATGGAAGGTTGTGCCATGATGGGTATTAGTGCCACACTTTTTGAGGAAGTTTTGGTAAAAGATGGAAAAATGGACGTTAGCAATTACCATGAATATACTTTGCCTAAATTGATAGATACTCCTGATATTCAGACCTTTATCGTAGAAAATGCGCCTGAACCTTATGGTGTTGGCGAACCGCCATTAGCACCAGTTGCACCAGCGATTGCTGCCGCTGTATTTGATTTGACTGGAAAAAATTTGAGAAGTTTACCTTTGAAATTAGCGTAGGTAATTGCTACGAAAAAACAGAACACTGATTGGACTGATTTTCAAGATTCATCAAGATTTCATATACAAACATCTTAATAAATCATAATTATCAGTAAAATCAGTGTTCCTATCCTGCTTAATTTTGTCATAATTTGACTATTTTAATTACTTTTTACAAGTCTTGCTTGTTTTATTCTTTCTACAAAAGCCGTTGCCGCAGCAGCATCTACGGATTCAATAAGATACGTTTCTCCGTTTGATAGTTTTTTACTTTTTTCATCTTTTTTTAAGGTAGCCAAAACCTCCATGAATTTGGGATTGTTAGATACCACATTCATTGTGCCTTTTTGATAAGCAAACAAATAATAATTATCACTTTGCGTTTTAATATAAAAATTCACTCTGTCGTCATTTTCGGCAGAAAGCTGTCGGAACTCAACATAAGCATTGACTTGTTTGTTTATTTTTTCACCATTGATGCTACCTAAGCCACAATTGTCACGGATAGAGACAAATGATTGTGTTTCAGCGTTCCATCGCATTGGTAAATAACTAAAAAAGAAAGGAAACTTGTTGTATTTTTTAGGAATTTCCAATGTTTTCTCTCTCATATTGTTCACTACTTTTGACCATTCGTTAGGGTCTGTAATGATTTCTGACAAGGCTTTTTCATAAAAAGAAAAACTACGGTTGTATTCTACATCACTTGATTCCGCAGAAGTTAAGGCAAAATCATTGATAATTACGTTTAGTAATTTGTCAGGAATTAAAAAATCAATTCCGACCATCATATCGGTGAATATCTTATAATCCATCATTTGCAAAGTAACGGTATCGGAAGCTGGCTTTGCAAATTGTGCAGTACAAGTTCCTGCCGCTGTAAGTTTCACACCGCCGTTCAGTCCAGCACCAATATTGAACTTGCCTTCGCCTTGAACAGAGCCATCTTTGTTATTAAAAACCAATAAATTGCCTTTATAAACCTTGTTATTGGGATTTGGATTCCCGTAATTGGCAACTTTTAATGAATCTCCAAGATAAAATTGGTCTTTTGCAAGGTTATATTTAAGAAGTCCTCGGCAATCTAAAAATTCTCTATCTTTTCTCAAAAATAAAGTAGTCATAATATTGGGGTACATTTGTCCACTTTCTTTGCTCAAATAAATACCTGTACGCAACGGCTCTTGCTGATAATTCACTGGAACATCATAAGGTATGGCTAAGTCTTTTTTGTCGGCATCACAATTAATCGTGAACCATTCTTTGTAAGGTAATTTTGGTGCATTTAGGCTGGCATATCCCTTAAAATTCAAGTTTTTGGATTCTGCATTTAAGCTGATTTGTCCGTGAAACTCTGTTTTAAAATCAATCAAAAAGCTGTCTTTTGCTGCAACTTCGCCTGTGGCACGGGTCGCTGTTTTTTTCTCACTGGCTTGTCCCTTCCCTACCCTTGCGCCTACGATATTGCTAAACAAGATTTCTTGTTTCTTTTTACCAATATTGTATTCATAATATCCTTTTGCGTTGTAGGCTTTTTTACCAGCAATATTTACGGTTGCTTTGTTAATAACGTGGTATTTACTCAATGTATCCGCTACGATTTTACAGTTTTCAAGCGTGGACATAACGCCACCTGGCTTGATTTCAATATCTCCTTTTTCAGGATAAATCAAGGCATCACAAGAGTTGATGAAAGGCACACCTCCAATTTTTAATTCGTAGGTTTTTAAGTTATAAAAAGCCGTTTTTCCTTTAAATTGAAGAGAATCTTGCTGCTTGTCTGTACACAAGAAGGTTGCTAATTTCTTATCATCGGACTTAAATGTTACCGTTTCATTTTTCATGTCCCAGCTAAATTCAGACATGGAAGTTGAATATTGATTGTAAGGCATTGTCGTCGAAATTTTATCAGAATTGGCTTTAAAACGTCCAATCTGCTCATCAAAATCCGCTTTTCCAGAAATATTTTTTGTATCAAAAGCCAAAGCGTTTGCACCAACAACCTTGATTTGCATATTCATCGTATCGGCTTCTGTTGAGTTTGCACCAAAAGAAAACAAACGAGAAGTCATCGCACCTTTTGTCCAGTCCATCAGTCCACGACCACGAACACCTCGAGGAGTCAAGATGATTGTACCTTTCAGCGTGTGGTCATTTGCTTTGAACATGGCAAATGGTTTTTCCTTGGTCGTAATATACATACTATCTCGGTATGGTCGCCAATCAATATTCACATCTTCGCCTTTTACCTGAGGAACTTTTACCGCACTGACACGGTCTTCTTCGAGGTCGAATTTTTTTGCAGAAGCCAACATTTGTTTTGGCTTAAAAATAATATCCTCAGAATTGATGGTTGCACCAATATAATTGATAATTCCTTTGCCTTGATAACCTTTATTTGAAAGTAAGATTTGTCCTTTAAAATTACCTTTTCCTTGATAAGCAGGATAGCCGCCTGGCTGAGGCGTATTGGTTTTAAAACCCAAGGAATTGTCTTCTTGAATAGATAAAACTTCTTTGTAATCAGGAAAAATATTGGTTGATTTCATTTCTCCTTTGAATAAAACATCTTCTCTTACAAAATTATCGGCATGATTAAAGCTGAATTTGTCCAGTTTGAAATAAAAAGAATCACGGCGATAAACACTGTCTTGTGTTATTTTTTTATCATAAAAAACATAAGAATTTCCTCGACTTTGAAAAGATGGGAACATATTAATGTCGTCACGACCTGATTTATTATTTGGCGCATCTACCAACAAAACGCCGTTGGCATATTCGATTCGAGAGTTAATACCTTTGGCAACAGGTTGTCCTAATTTATCCAATTCTCCTGACGGCACAAAAATATCGAAATAGCGGACAGAATCCATATCTACTTGAAATTTGTCATAATCAAAACGGTAATCTTTGCCAATCATAGTTGTGTAGCCACAAAACATTTTGCCTGCAAAATCCATATTACGGTTTTCTTTGACTTGGATTTTTCCATTCAAAGGTCGGAAACCAACTTGCTGTTTGGTACTCAATTCCATGCTGCTTACACCTTGAATATTGAGTTTTTTGTCAGCAAGATTAAACCAAGCGTTTGATTTTTCAGATTCTGAAACGATTTTCAAAGCATCAAAATCCACTTTTTTCAAACTCGCATCGGCGTAGTGTAATACTTTATCTCGAATCGTAATCAACTGATTATCAGCATCAAAATTGATAAACCCCTTTCCAACAAGGTCATACAACAAACTTTGAATTTGTTTGACATCAAAATTCGGATTCAATCTTTTTGCAAAAATAAGGGCATCAATAACTGTTTTTTGCTGCTCATTATAAACAAGTTTCAATACCGCAATGGGATTCGTGCTACCCGTACTTTGAATACGGCGGTAATCTGCATCATTGTAATATTTGAACGATTCCATTTCTACACGAGTCGTAATACCACCTGTTGTAAAGTTTTTCTCACCAATAACGATGGAATCCTTTTCCAAATACCAGTCAATTTTATCTGAGTCAATGTTATTTTTATGGTAAGAATCATAAAATGGATTTCGGTCAGAACCACGAGAACCACGAGAAAGACGAAGCTCTCTTTTGGGAATTTCAAAACGGAAATTTACAGAAGGGTGAAACAAAGAATCTTTGCCAAAATAAATAACGGTTTCGACACTCTCCCCTACAATTCGATCCCCTTTTCTAATAGAAAAAAGCTCCGAAGACGCTCTAAATTTTTGTCGTAATTTTTCATCAACAATAAAAATATTTGCTTTTCGGTCTTTGCTACCAAAACCACGAACCGTAGTTCCTTCCAATCGAAATCCACCAACATATTGAATACCTTGACCTAAGTTATTGATTTTCAATAAATTATTAAAAGACTTAAAACGAGGATAAGATGCTTCACTGACGTTTTCAGTGACGATTTTCTCCTCAAATTGCCCTTCAATGTCTTTATCAGGAAAAAGTGCAGGATAGTGTAAGGTAGTTTTTGCTACATCATAAATACTTTTTTTAGTATCAACTGTATAATCACTTTGAAAAGTACAATATACATCTTCATAATCCTTGAAACGAGTCCAAGATACTTTTCCTGACTTGCCTTTAAAGACCTCTTCCGTTGGGAAATAAATACCCGAAGTTCCCAAAATCACAGTAGAATCTTTTTTAGCTTTAGCTATCAAATCAAATTTTTCAAAATAGATAGTAGGTTTTTTATCTTCATATTTTAGCTCAAACTCTTTGGCATTGGCATACCAACTTGTGCCGCCCGAAGAATGACGCAAAGCATTTTTGTCAAAAAAATCAAAAGAAAATTCAAGAAAAACCTCTACGGGCGCAATGCGTCGCTTTTCAATATCGTTCAACATCGCATTGACAATAGCGTGCCATTTGTCAAAACGCACATCACCAAATTCGCTTTTTTTCAAAACCATCAATACTTTTAAGTAGTCTTTAAAATACGGATTCGGCGGCAATCTTTGCACTTGCATGAGGTTACTTGTTTCAATCAATGCTGTCATTTGCGCATCGTTGAAATATCCATTTTTATAGAGCTTTTTGAAGTCGTCCATGATGTTGCTCATCTCATTATTTTTGGATTGCTTCATCATTTCTTCCATCTGCTTGATGAATTCCGTTTTATCCTCAGAAAATTTTTCTGTCCTTTGCCCAAAAGCTAAAATACTAAAAAAAATAAAAAATAAGGTGAGCATTTTTTTAGCTAAAACAACAAATGTTTGAATATTCATATATTAATAATTTTATTTTGTGCAAATATAAACTCTTTTTCTTTAACACTTAAGTTTTAAAAGAATATTAACAAGCAAAAATAAATAATTATTGTATTTTTGCGTTAAATTTATTAAATGATATGTTGTGTAATTAAATTCTTCGGTTAGCAACAATTTAGCAATTCAACATTCTAACAATTCAATCAGACTTTTATGAAAATTAATTTTAACGGAAAAAAAGCATTGGTGCGTGTCGATTTTAACGTTCCTTTAGACAAACAATTCAACATTACTGACGACACTCGTATTCAAGCAGCAATGCCCACTTTAAAACAGATTCTGAGCGATGGCGGAGCGATTGTTCTGATGTCGCATTTTGGTCGTCCTGACGAAAAGTTATTGCCAGATGGAACAATAGACTATGCAAAATTCACTTTGCGCCATATCGTAAAACATCTTTCCGAAGTTTTGGGTCGTGAGGTTCAGTTTTGCGATGAAACCATTGGCGAAAAAGCAAGTGCAATGGCGGCTGATTTGAAAGCTGGCGAAGTGCTTTTATTGGAAAATACCCGTTTTTATAAAGAAGAAAAGAAAGGAAACGTCGAATTTGCTGAAAAACTGTCAAAATTTGGTGACGTTTATGTGAATGACGCTTTTGGTTCTGCGCACCGTGCGCACGCTTCGACAACAACTGTTGCGCAGTTTTTTTCAAAAGAAAATAAATGTTTTGGTTATTTGATGGAAGCGGAAGTAGCCAACGGACAGAAGATTTTGGACAATCCCGCTCGTCCTTTGACTGCGATTTTGGGTGGTGCAAAAGTATCTGATAAAATCATGTTGATTGAAAAATTATTGGATTTGGCGGACAACATCATTATCGGCGGCGGTATGACTTATACTTTTGTAAAAGCAAATGGTGGAAACATCGGAAATTCACTTTGCGAGCCTGACCGTATGGAAAAAACCAAGGAAATCATGGCACTTGCCGCTGAAAAAGGTAAAAATATCTATATGCCAAGTGACAATCTTTGTGCTGACGATTTTAGCAATACAGCGAATACCTTAGTTTCAAAAGCGGGTGAAATTCCTGACGGCTGGGAAGGTTTGGACATTGGACCAGATACGATTGTGGCGTTTTCAGAAGTCGTAAAAAACTCAAAAACAGTGCTTTGGAATGGGCCAATGGGTGTTTTTGAATTTCCAACTTTTGCAAAAGGTACAAATGCCATCGCAGAAGCGGTTGTAGCTGCTACTGAAAATGGAGCTTTTTCTTTGATTGGTGGTGGTGATTCGGCTTCGGCAATCAACAACGCTGGCTATGGCGACCGTGTTTCTTTTGTTTCGACAGGCGGTGGCGCAATGTTGGAATTTTTAGAAGGAAAAGAATTGCCAGGAGTAGCGGCGATTTTGAAATAGTTTTTTTCGACTTAGATCCAAGGTTCTAACATTGGGTGTATAACAAATTTACAGTTTATTTCTATAGCTCTGAGATTCTTGTCAAATTCTTCGTAATTTCGAGAGTCGAAAGTCGAAAATAAAGACTAATTTTTCGACTCTCGACTCTCGAATTATAAAAAAACTTACACAGGGACAAATTTTTTGTAATTCGATGTAAATTTGTTGTACACCACTCTAATAATTTAACAATGAAACTCATTTATTCATTTTTGTTTTTTTGCTTTGCAAACGTACTTTTTGCAAAAGATGGCTACGAAATCCGAGTAAAATTAGACAATTATGCTGATAAAAAGCTGGTATTGGGATTTTATTTGGGCGATAAACAGTACATCAAAGATACGGTAACAATAGATGATAAAGGCTGGTTTGTTTTTAAAGGTGAAAAAGCATTAGATGGCGGTGTTTATTTGATTATTACTTTGCCAGAAAAAGAGTATTTGCAAATTTTGGTAAGCAGAGATGAACAGCATTTCACGGTAACATCTGATGCAAAATCGCTGATTGAAAAATGTAAAATCAAAGGTTCTCCCGACAATGTATTATCTTATAGTTATATGCACTGGTTGGGAAAAAAGCGAGAAGAAGCTGAAAAAATCAAGGCTGAAATCAAAAAAGATAGCGCAAATATTGAAAAAGTAAAGATTTTACAAGCAAAATTGAATAATTTTGACAAAGAAGTCAAAGATTACCAACGCAATTTGATTCAAAAAAACAAAGGAACTTTGACTGCTTTGATGCTCAATTGTTCGATGGACGTTGATGTACCAGAATTTCAAGGAACAGAAAAAGAAGTACAAACAAATCGCTATTTTTGGTACAAAGCACACTTTTTTGACCATTTTGATTTTAACGATGGCCGCTTGTTGCGAACACCTTTTTTGCACAATAGAACTGATTATTATTTGAATAAATTGGCGGTACAACATCCCGATTCTTTGATAAAAGCGGTTGATGTGATTTTGAATTTGGCAAAAAAACAACCCGAAACGTACAAATATTATTTGGTAAATCTTTTGAACAATTATGCCAATTCCAAAATTGTTGGACACGACGGTATTTACGTTCACATTGCCCGTGAGTACTACGAAAAAGGCGAATGTACTTCTTGGATTGAAAAAGATGAATTGGATAAAATCGTTAAAAATGCCAAAGATTTAGAACCAACTTTGCTTGGTAAAATCGGTGCTGACCTCCTTTTAGAAAAAGAAGATGGCTCAAAAATTAGGCTTTACGATTTGAAAACACCTTACACGATGTTGTTTTTTTGGTCGCCAAACTGCGGACATTGCAAAAAAGAAATGCCTGCAGTCATCAAATTTTGGGAAAAATGGGGCAAAACAGGCAAAATCTCAATGGTCGGTGTTTGCAACGAAATTCAAGACAAAGTGCCTCAATGTTGGCAATACATCAAAGAAAATCCAGGCATGGATTGGTTGCAAACTTCTGATACTTACTTGCGTTCTGCTTATGTTACTAAATATTATGTAACAGGAACGCCGCAGGTCTATATTTTGGACAAAAACCATAAAATTATTATGAAAAAAATTGCTGCTGACCAATTGGATACCGTCATGGACGAGATTATCAAAATGGATGCAGAGAAATTAAAAAATTAACATTTTAATATTTTAACAATGAAATTCATTTATTCATTTTTGTTTTTTTGCTTTGCAAACGTACTTTTTGCAAAAGATGGCTATGAAATCCGAGTCAAATTGGACAATTATACTGAAAAACAATTGCTTTTGGGCTACCATTTTGGCGACAAACAATACATCAAAGATACCGTAACGGTGGACAACAATGGTTGGTTTGTTTTTAAAGGCGATAAAGCCTTGGACGGTGGTATGTATTTGATTATTACCTTGCCTGACAAACAATTTTTTCAGGTTTTGGTGAGCAAAGGCGAACAACATTTTGCGATAACAACCGATGCTAAGTTGCCCGTGGACAAATGCAAAGTTAAAGGTTCACCTGACAATGAGCTTTTTTACAACTATATGCAGTGGCTTGGAAAAAAACGAGATGAAGCCGAAAAAATCAAAGCTGACATCAAAAAAGACAGTGCTAATTTGGTCAAAATCAAGCCTTTACAAGAAAAATTAGATGGCTTTGACAAAGAAGTAAAAGATTATCAACGCAATTTGATTGAAAAAAACAAGGGAACTTTAACCGCTTTAATCTTGAAAGGTTCTTTAGATATTGAAGTTCCTGAGTTTAAGGGAACAGAAAAAGAAGTCCAAAACTACCGCTATTTTTGGTACAAAGACCACTTTTTTGACAATTTTGATTTCAACGACGAGCGTTTGATTCGCACACCAATTTTGCACAACCGCACTGATTATTATTTGAACAAATTGGCGGTTCAGCATCCTGATTCTTTGATAAAAG
Organism: Saprospiraceae bacterium; assembly: GCA_043777755.1. Classification (GTDB taxonomy): domain Bacteria; phylum Bacteroidota; class Bacteroidia; order Chitinophagales; family Saprospiraceae; genus CANHEE01. Next base: position 814 of record JAYWHK010000222.1, on the reverse strand, counting down.
CGGTTGATGTTATCCTAAAATTGGCAAAAAAACAGCCAGAATGTTACAAATATTACTTGATTTCTTTGTTGAACGCTTATGCAAAATCCAACATCGTAGGTCAAGATGCCCTTTACGTCCATATCGCTCGTGAATATTACGAAAAAGGCGAATGTACTTCTTGGATTGAAAAAGACGAATTGGATAAAATTATAAAAAATGCCAAAGATTTAGAACCAACTTTACTTGGAAAAATTGGTCAAGACCTTGTTTTGGAAAAAGAAGACGGTACAAAAGTTCGTTTGTATGACTTCAAAACACCTTATACAATTTTACTTTTCTGGGCACCAGATTGCGGTCATTGCCAAAAAGAAATGCCTAAATTATCAAAATTCTGGGACAAATGGAGCAAAACTAACAAAATAACGATGATTTCTGTCTGTAACAAAGTCACCGATAAAGTACCAGAATGTTGGAAATACATCAAAGACAATCCTGGTATGAACTGGATAAATACCGCTGATACGTATTTGTTTTCAAAATATCCTGATAAATATTATGTAAAAAGTACGCCGCAGGTCTATATCATGGACAAAGACCACAAAATAGTAATGAAAAAAATCGAAGCCGACCAATTAGATACCGTCATGGACGAAATTATAAAGATAGATGCAGAGAAATTAAAAGAAAGTGGAAAATAAATTTGGTTCTTTTAAAATTTTTGTGATTTAAACCTTTGTAAGGGCGACTTTAGTCCAATGTCATTTCCCTAATTCAAGAAGAAAAGTCTTAAAAAAAAGCGTTATTATTGCTTGAAAAATAAGTTAAATAATTT
>JAYWHK010000221.1:0-56002 GCA_043777755.1 Saprospiraceae bacterium | reverse complement strand
TCATTCGTTACATATTTAGCTCCTTTATTATTTTTTTCAAAAGCATACTGGCATGACTTATCAATGTCATAACCAGCCACAACATTAAAACCTGCTTGCACGAAGCCATGTGTCAAGCCACCAACTCCGCAAAACATATCAATTACAGAATAATTTTCTAACATAAGATATTTTTTTACTTAAGGTAGCAAAGATAAAAAAAATCCAAACAATTACTACATTTACTTATCTTTTTTTTAAAACATAAATTTTTATAATATAATTTTCCACAAAAAAAGCCACCTCACATCACTGCAAGGCGGCTATATCAAAACAAAACGAAAAACCATTTTTTTACGAAAGTAGAAAGTCGAGAATCGAAAGTACGTTACGCAACTTTCGATTTTCCACTTTCGATTCCTAACTCTCTATCCCACTCAAATCCGCTTTCCCCTTACTGAACCAATGCCATATTCTTACACCCCAAATGACGAAAGGTACATACATAAAGCCTTTCGGAATACCATAGTAATTGAAAAGGGATTCGGCTCTGCGTTTTGAGCGAATTGTCATCAAAGACATCGCTGGTAAAACCAAAAGCGTCAATATAGTGGCGAATTGTAAGCCAAATATCATCGTCCATGACAAAGGTCCCCAAAAGGCTACTTGGTCGCCACCGAAGAAAATATGTGGATTTAATTCACTGAATAACGTGTAAAAATCTATGTTCAAACCTACTGCCAACGGAACGAGTCCGAGCGTCGTTGCGGTTGCGGTCAAAAGTACAGGGGTCATACGGGTACGTCCTGCTTCGATAATCGCTTCTTTGAGTGGTTTGCCTTCTTCTAAAAGGGTGTCGGTAAATTCGACAAGCAAGATTCCGTTTCGTACCACGATTCCTGCCAAAGCGATAACGCCGATTCCCGTCATGATAATTGAAATGTCCATTCCAAAGATAATAAAGCCCAACAATACGCCAATGACAGAGAAAATAATTTCTGTCAAAATGATGATTGGCTTCGCTATCGAGTTAAATTGAATTACTAATATCAAGATAATCAATAAGATAGAAGTCATCATTGCGCCTCCGAGGAAACCCATTGTTTCGGCTTGGTCTTCTTGTTCGCCACCGAATTTGAAGCGAACGCCTTCTGGAACTTTGTATTCTTTGAGTGCAGCTTGTACTTTCGCTACGACTTCGTTAGGATTGTAATCGCTCAAGATATTGGAACTTACCGTCACAACACGTTCTTGATTTTTACGATTAACGCCACCTACGGAGTTGCCAAATTCTACGTTTGCCACCGAAGACATTGGTACAGAACGCATCATTCCGCCCATATTCATGTCACGATAAGCGATTTGAGCATTCAATAAAACGTTCAAATTGTTGCGTTGGTCTTTGCGGTAACGAAGCATAATTGGATAATCGTCGTCGGCATCACGGAATTTACTGATTTCTTTTCCAAAAACAGCCGTGTTGATTTGACCACCGATTTGACCTGTCGAAATACCTTCACGTTGAGCGTGTTCACGATTGATTTTGATGCTCGCTTCGGGTTTATTCAAAACCAAATCCGATTTTAATTCTTCGATTCCGTCAATTTTCTGATTGTTGATGTAACGAATTACGTCTTGTGAGGATTTTGCCAAAACATCAAAATCATCGCCATAAATCTCCAAAGAAATTGGTTTTCCCGTAGGAGGTCCGCCGCCTTCTTGCTCCACTACGATTTGAGTGCCAGGAATATCTTTGACCGCATCACGGATTTGACCCAAATAAGGTTTGGTCGAAACGCCATGTCTTTTTTCAAAAGGAACAAAAGCAACCGTCACTTTTCCTTTGTGCGAAGCCACCGACATATCAAAATTTTGTGGATCTCCTGCACCTACTGCAACGTTGGCAATCATACTTTCTACCAAAGGATTATTTTCTTTAATAACTCCTGAGATGCGTTTTTCAACGATTTTTGTAATCGAATCTGTATAATTTTGGTGCGTTCCAATCGGTAATTGTATGTAAGTATAAACAAAGTTCGGGTCGGCACTTGGGAAGAAAATTACCTTCGGTGCTGCCACGCCCATTAACATAAATGTTCCAATCAATAAACCAATAACAGAGAAGAAAATCGCTCTCGGGCGATTCAAACACCAAGTCAAAAGTTTTGCGTAAGCGTTTTGAATTGCGGGCCAAGTACGGGTTTGAAAACGATTGATTACACCATTCAATACAAATTTATTTAGTAAATAAAATAAATAAACGAAAATCACAAAGTTTCCTAAAAAGTGGTTGCCGCCAAGATGTCCCAACAATGCAATCACTCCCATTATTATGGTCGTCGCCCAAAAACCTTGATTGATTTTAGAAGCTGATTTTTTAGCGGAAGCGTCATTGCCGTCACCGTGATTTACGTCGTCCATGAAGTCCACCGCAAATACAGGATTGATGATATAAGCTACTAATAATGAAGCAGTTAGCGTAATAATGAGCGTTATGGGCATGAAGTGCATGAACTTTCCAATGATTCCTTGCCAAAATGCCAATGGTAAAAACGGTGCGAGCGTGGTCAATGTTCCTGCCAAAACGGGAACAAAAACTTCGGCTGCCGCTAATTTGGCAGATTTGACAATGCCCAAACTTGGGTTTTCATGGTTGATACGGTGCGTGTTTTCAATAACCACAATCGCATCATCAACGACAATTCCGAGTGCCAAAAGGAAACCAAAAAGTACCACAAAATTCAGTGTAAAATCAATACCTGGCATAACCAAAAACGCAATACACATCGAAATCGGCACTGATGCCGCTACGAAAAGTGCATTGGTTGTTCCCATGAAAAACATCAAAATCAAACTCACTAAGATAAAACCAATGATGATAGTATTTATCAAATCGTGAAGTGTAACACGGGTTTTTGAGCTTTGGTCGCCAGTGATAACCACTTGCAAATCCTTTGGAAAAGTCGTTTGCTTCATACTCGCAATCGCTTCATTTATTTTTTCAGAAGCAATAATGAGGTTTTCGCCCGAGCGTTTGATGACGTTCAAAGTGATTACGTTTTTACCGTTCATACGGGCAAAACTTTCTTTTTCTTTGTAGTCGTCTTTGACTTCTGCGATGTCTTTCAAATAGGTAACTGCGCCTGTTCCACCACGAATCACGATGTTTCCGACTTGTTCCACGCTTTTGAAATCGCCCGAAATAGACAAAGCACGTTTCATGTTGCCCATGTCCACCTGACCGCCAGGAATCGTCATGTTTTCGTACTTGATCGCCATTTCGATGTCGCCCATAGTGACATTTGCCAAGGCTGCCTTGTACATATCCACGTTGATTTGGATTTCACGGTCGAGTGCGCCAATCAAATCGACACGAGTGATTTCTTTCATGCCTTCGACCTTGTCTTTGAGTTCGTCGGCATATTTTTTCAGCCTGTCCAACTCAAAATCTCCTGCGATGTTGATGTTCATAATCGGCACTTGCGAAATGTCAATGCTCATCACATCGGGGTCTTTCGGAAGGTCGTTTGGCAGGTCAGACTTGGCTTTGTCCACCGCATCTTTGACCTTTTGTTTGGCATCGGCAACGTCCACATCTGTTCCAAACTCAATATTGACCATGGAGAAATTTTGGATAGAACTTGACGTTACTTTTTTCACGCCCGTGATGCCTTTGACTTGTTTCTCGATGTGCTTTGACACCAAGACTTCCATATCCTTCGGCGATGTGCCTGGATATATCGTATTGACCAAAATCTGCGGGAAAACCACTTCTGGAAATTGCTCTTTGGGCAACCCGTTGTAGCTCATGATTCCTGCCGCTGTGATGATAATGGTCAAGATGTAAATCGCCATTTTATTGTCTATTGACCATGACGATGGTTTGAATTCTTTTATTTTGTCGAGCATTTCTTTTTTTATTGAACCACCTAAGTCACAAAGGACATCTAAGTACTAAGCGTAAAAAACTAAGGTGTTCTTTGTGACTTAGGTGGTTTATTACAATAGGTGTTTATTAGAATAAATTATTCCTCTGGTAAATTCCTGTATAATTCATTGACAAAGGATTTTCGTCCTTCATGGTAGATGTTATTTACATGAAAATTTATCATAACACCTTTCGGTTTTTCTAATAATTTCATATAGGATATTACTTGTGCATCAAAAACAGGAAGCATGGTTGAAACAGCTTTTAACTCCAAAACAATACTATCTTCTACTAAAAAATCACAACGAAGTTCACTATCAATTTCTTCTCCTTTATAGCGAATAGCAACACCTAATTCGGATATTGCTTTGATACCTCGCAACTCAAACTCTCTTTTCAAGCATTTATGATAAACACTTTCAAGTAGTCCTGGTCCGAGTTCTTTATGAACTTCTATTGCTGCACCAACAATTTTGTAAGTTAAATCGTCTAAATATTTTTTAGTAAGCATTTTTGATTGAGTTTTGTTTTGTTAAAAATATGTTTTGATTTTATTGAACCACCTAAATCACAAAGTACATCTAAGTTTTTTACGCTTAATACTTTGGTGTACTTTGTGACTTAGGTGGTTATTTATAAATCATATAAATCTTTGGTGTACTTTGTGACTTAGGTGGTTGATTAAATTACTTAACCGCATCGCCTTCATTCAACTCCTGAAAACCAACCGTTATCAATTGCGCTCCAGCTTTCAAACCAGAGAGAATTTCCGCCTTGTCGCCATACGTTTGACCAACAGTAACCATTACTTTCTTCGCTTTTCCACCTTCATTGACAAAAACATAATTGCCATTGTCGCTTTTTTGAATCGTATTGATTGGCGCAGTAATGGCGTTAAGTTTCTGATAATCAATGACTTTGATAATAGAAATCATGTTGGGGATATAGTCAGAACCAGCGATTGGAATGTCCACACGATACGTACGATTCAAGGCATTTATCGTTTGAGAAACATAACCAATATTCGCTTTGATGTCTTTTTTGATGTCAGGAAAATTCAATAAAACAGCGTTTCCTTTGCGGATTTTACCAGAATAACTCTCTGCAATGTCCGCCACAACTTTCAAACCAGACTTATTAACCAACTTCGCAAACGGTGCGCCTGGTGCGCCTGGCATACCAACTTTGGCATACACCTCGTCAATCGTACCGCTTTTTGGCGCACGAACAACGGACATAGATTTTTGCTCATTCATTGTGGCGATTTGCTTTTCGAGTGCTTCTACTTGCGTTTTTGCACCCAACAATTGCACTTCTGTACCGATGCCTTGTTTCCAAAGGCGGTCAAGTTTTTCAAAATTTTGACGAGCAAAATTCAATTGCGTTTCTACTTGCGAAACACTTTGCGTCATAATCGCATCGTCCAAATAACCAACCGCTTGACCAGCTTTGACATAATCTCCAGCTTTAATCAATACACGTTTGATAGTTCCCATGCCACTTGGGGTAATCATTTGTTCGTCGTCAGATTTTACAGTTCCTTGAATATCAATAGAATGTGTAAACGTTTCGGGCAAAACCGCCGTTGCAACGACTGCCGTCACACGCTCTTTTTTAGCATTAGGGTCTTCTTTTTCGAGTTCCGCTTCGAGTGTCGTAATTTTGTCTTTTAATGTAGCCGACTGTGTTTTCAAGTCTGCCAAAAGTGCTTTTTTGCCTTCGATAGTTGAGCTGTCTGCGCCTTTTTTACCGCAAGAAACCAATATCGTTAGGCTTAATAATAAGAATAGTATATGTTTCATTTTTGAAAAATTTTATGTTTTTTTTATGAAAATTAAATTAATTAAAACTCTATAAATGATTTTAAATTTTCTGGAACGACAGCCATTATTTCCTTTTTTGATGTTGGCAATACTTTTTGTCCGTTCATTGAAATTTTAAAATACCTATCATAAACATCTGTAAAATAGACTGTTGTGTTAAATTCTTTGTTGTTTTTTGATTGACTATACGCATTGATAAAAGCGAAGCAAAGTTTTTTGTCACTCATTTCAAACATTGTGGTTTCCTCATTTGCACTAATTGCACTTGCTGTTGCATTAGAAGTAACGCTACTTATTTCCGTGGATTCTGAACGATTCATCATTTTATTTGCAATTTTAGCAAAATCAAATTCCGAATAATGTTGTCCTTTGTATTCTATATCCACATATTTTATCAATGCCGGACCAATACCACGATTCCAAATCAATAGTTTAAAATATCCAGTACTATCTTCGTCGTTTCGCCCCATGGAATTACCCATTATTATCAAGGGACGAACCGATGCGTATTGCTGCTCTCGCATGATGCTGGTTTGGTAAAAAGAAACTGCCAAAGCGCAAGCACTCACAATTGCCGCCATAATTGAAATAGCGTTTTGATTGAAAAAATTTTTCTTCTCCATTTTACGTTTATTTGGGCAACCGCAAGGGTTTGCCCCTACCGATTCCCCAATGCTTTATCCAAATCCATTTTTGCTTTCAACAAATCGTATTTTGCTTGAATCACGTTTTGTTGATTTTGGTACAAGGTCGTTTCGGCTTGAATAATCTCTACGCTCGAACCAACACCTTCTTTGTATTTGGTTTTGCTAATGCCAAATATTTTTTCCGCAAGGGTCAAATTTTTCTCTTGGCTTGCTACGTTTATTTTTGCATTATTGTAAGCAATTCGAGCATTGTTCACTTGTAAAGTTACCGCATTTTCAAACTCAATACGTTGATTACGAGTGGTTTCCATAGCCAATTGCGCACGTTGCTTGGTATAAGGCAAACCGCCGCCGCCCCAAATCGGCATAGAGATTTTAGCTCCAACTACGCCTGTCGGCATAAAGAAATAATCATCTTTTTTGAAACTATTGCCATTGAATCCATAAGAAAAACTGGCGAAAGTAGCCACAGTTGGCAAAGTAGAGGCTTTCGCCAAATCAATTTGTAACTGTTGCATTTTCTCGCCTTGCATAATCAAAGGATATTCTGGACGTTTGTTGAAATCAACTGCACCTTCGAGGTCAGTTTGTGGAACATCTTTTAAAAGGCTCGCTACATCATCTTTCAACTCAAATGTTTCACTCGCTTTTGCATTCATTACAAACTTTAAAGCGTTGATAACCAATTCTTTATTGCGATTAATACTGGCACGTTGCGTTTTGATATTTTCGAGCGATAAAGTCAATCTATCCACATCTAAATTTTCGATAAAACCTTCTTTGTTAAATGCCTTTGTTTCTACCAACAGCTTTTCTAAATTGGCAATGTTTTTATCCAAAGTTTTGACACTTTCTGTAATCAAAAGTGCTGGTAAATAAGCATCAATTACTTGATTTCTAATTTCATTTTGCTTGGTACTCAATTGCTTTTGCACCAAATCACGGTATTCCCGAGCTGCACGACGAGCAACATTGTAACTACCTGAATACAACAATTGACTTGCGGTAATACCTGGCGTGAGAGAGTGGCGTTGCTGAAAAGAAATAGGCTCAACTTCCACATTGCTTGGCGGCGGATCTTTTGGAATCACATTTCCAGCAGGGTCTTTTACACCATAAGCATTCAAAATTCCAAACACTGCACGTGGCGTTGCATCTGCAAAAGAAGAAGGAAATTTTACCTTTGGTAAAAGGAAAAACGTTTGCCAATCCAAAGTTGCTCCAATTTGCGGCAATCCTGTTGCTCGATTTTCCATGATACGTGCTTCGGCATCAGCGATGTTGATTTGAGAATTTTTAATACTCAAATTGTTCGGCATTGCGTATTTTATGGCATCTTCGAGCGTCAAACTTTGTTGCGCTTTTGCGTTTATGCTAAAAATAAACAATAAAAATAAAATATGTAATTTATTCATAATTAATTAGTTGTATTGTATTTTTTTATTTTAAAATGGAATAATTTGACATAAAATGCAAATTTAAAACTTTTTGTAATTTATTTTATTAAAATAAAAGTAATTATTTAAAAAATATTGGATAATCTTCGATTATTTAATATTGGGGCAACCGCAGGGATAGGTTTTACGTCATCAATTCCAATAACGCTAATCCTTTATGCGACACAATACCTCGTAAATGATAAAATATATTGGTCTTCACAATATCATTTATATTGTATTTTTCAGGTGGAAAAAAGTCTGGATTACAGCAAACCAAAGTAGTTGAAACGTAAATTTTTGCCACAACATCTATGTTAAAATCAGTACGGTACAATCCTTCTTTTACACCACGTTCCATATTGGTTTTTATTTCGTGATAAACATCTTCATTGTGCATTTTGTTCATTCGCTCCCAAGCCTCTCGATGGTATTTTTGCACGTCATAAATCAAGGTTGGCGACACTTTTTTGAGCATTTGTTCTACATATTTTGCAATTTTTATCATTTCATCAACAGCATTAGTCGCTTCTCGCTGAAATGTTTTCAAAATCTCCTTTTCGTTGCGGTCATGCTCTTCCATGCAAGCCATCAACAAGTCATTTTTATTGTCAAAATGCAGATACAACGTTTTTTTGGACATAGAAAGTTCCCTTGCAATATCGTCCATCGTGATACTGCGAAGCCCGTAGCGGAAAAAAAGCTGCGTTGATTCTTTTATTATTTTTTCTTTCATTACAATAGTTCCTTCAAATTTCCTTTAATTCTTTCAGCGATTTCGTCAGTTGGCAAATCGTTGGCATCTTCGCCGAAAGGGTTTTCGATTTCTTCGCCAATCAACTCAATACTCGCAAAAGCGTAGAATACAAACGGCACAACCAAAGCTGCCCAGTAACCAAATTCCATAGCAAAACCAAAAGGCATTGTCAAGACATAAACAAAGATTATTTTTTTCAAAAAAATGCTATACGAATAAGGTATTGGCGTATTTTTGATGCGCTCACAAGCTCCAATATTGTCTGTAAAAGACTGTAATTCAGTATTTAAGAATAAAACATCTTCTTTTGCAAAAATGTTTTTGTGATTCAGTTTAATAATTTCTTCATACAGTGTCTTGGCAATTCCATTGGGAATATGATTGAATTGACGATAGTATTTTTCGTCAAACTCACCGTAATTTTCAAGCGTTTTGAAATCAACACCGTGCAGTAAATGCTGATGCGCTGCGGTAACATAATTGCCAATCAAAAGACGAAACATTTCACGTAAATCGGTTCTTTCTTTAGGTAAAATAGCATTTAATTTCATCGCTAAATTGCGAGAATTATTCGTGAAACTTCCCCAAATTTTTCTGCCTTCCCACCAGCGGTCATACGCTGAATTGGTTCTAAAAACCAATAAAAATGACAATACAAAGCCAATAACAGAGTGCGCCGCCATGGAATTTTTAAAAGTCAAACGCCAGTGATCCAACTCCAAATAAGCAATACCCACCGTAAATAAGCTCAAGCCTAACATACTTGGTAGCAAAATCCTAAATGTATCGCTTTTGTGAAAAGCAAAAATCAATTTCCAAACATCCTTTGGATTGTACGTTATCATAAATTATTTATTTTTATTTCTAAAAAAAACCTTATTTTTGCAAAAAAATACTTAAAATGGTTAATAAAAGTTTTAAATATTGGACACAAACCGACTTAATGGACACTTTTGGTTTAGTGAATAACCATAATAATTGCCAATCACTGAAACAATGGATTGCCGATGGCGACGATTTAATGAGTAAATCAACACTAACAGATTCAGAGCATAAAATGCTTGACGATATTAGTAATGAATTAACTGAAAACGTCTTCGGTTGGAACGAGGAAGAACTTAAAATGTACTTCATCAGTCCGCTTTTGCGTGTTGTAAATCTTAATAGTTCTAAATATAAACTATTTTATGAGCGTAAACTTTCCGCCACTCTAAATGATATCAAACTCACTGGCACTGTTGATGCAATGATTGCCTCTGGTAATTTTGATACACCTAAAAAACCTTATTTTTGCCTTCACGAATACAAACCTGAAAAAAGTGGTAAAGATACCGACCCGCACGGGCAATTGCTTTCAGAAATGTTAGCGGCACAAACACTCAATAATGACGAAAAAATAATATATGGCTGTTATTTTATCGGTCAATTATGGATTTTTGCAACACTTGTAGGCAATGAATTTTGTTTTTCTAAGGGTTTCGTAGCAAGCGACAAAATATTTTTAGAGCGCATCGTTTTCATTCTTCGTCAGTTAAAAACCTATATTGATGAACGTGTTTTACAATCATAATTTTTAATTTTTGCAAAAAAATATTTCAAATGGTTAATAAAAGTTTTAAATATTGGACTCCGACTGAGTTGAAAAACGTGTTTGGCTTAGTAAGAAAAGACGGTGTTTGCGAAGAATTAGACCGTTGGATTAATGACGGAAAAAACCTACAACAAACAACACAACTTACTGATTTTGAACAACAACTATTAGAGTTAATTCGTACAGATTTATCTAAAAATGGCTATGAATGGAACGAAGAAGAACTAAAAATGTACTTCATCAGCCCATTATTGCGTATTGTAAATTTTGATAGTAAATATTATAAACTCTTTTTTGAACGCAAATTAACAGCTACCTTAAATGACATCAAACTCAATGGTACGGTTGATGCTATGATTGCTTCGGGCGACTTTGACCAACCTCAAAAGCCTTACTTTTGTCTGCATGAGTACAAGGCCGAAAAAAGCGGAAAAGATACTGATGCACGTGGTCAATTATTATCCGAAATGTTAGCCGCTCAAACAATTAATAATGATGGCAAAACAATATACGGTTGCTATCAATTAGGTCGTCTTTGGTTTTTTGCCACACTCGTTGGTAAAGAATTTTGCTTTTCAGATGGTTTTATTATTGACCAAAAGGACTTTTTATTGCGTATTATTTTTATTCTTCGTCAGTTAAAAACGTATATTGAAGAACGTATTTTAGCAGAAAAAACTACGAATTTAGTATAATTACTAAACTTAAAACACTGATTATCAAACACAAAGGCGAATAAATCGCTGTATCTTTTTTTGCAAAAACTGTACTTTTTATTTTCTTAAAAAAGCCAACATAATAAAAATCGCCAACTGCTCGAAGGGCAAAAATTGCCGTAATTGCATAATTGCCATACACTACGATTTTTGGCGAAAGCCAAGAATCAAAACCGCCTAATTTGGCAAAAGTCAGCAACGCAAAACCCAATAGTCCAAACGCTACCACAATCGTTGCAAAAAAGCCAGGTACAAAGCTCGGTGTTCCATCATTTTTGACAGGCAAAACGCCTTCGCTAAATCGCTTTCCACCCATCGCCCAATAAAAATGTAATAAAGCAAGTGCTGTAAAAATAGTTGCGTTGATGTAAATTGCTATTGTTGTCATTTTGTCTGCGTTTTGATTTGATTAAGTTTCATTCTATTTGTAATATAACACAAAGATACAATGGAAACTTTAAACTACAAAATAGTTTCCTAAGTTTTTAGATGAATTGTTGTTTTTTTATGATGAATGGCATAAAATAAAGATTGGTTTGCATAGCATATTTTTTATTTTTTCAAAATAAAATATGGAATCATCAAAATAAGGTCAAAAAACTTGACCTAAACTTACATTTTTGTAACTATCAATTGGAATGAAACAGAATTTATTTCATTTTGAATAAAAAATCACTTATTGGTTTGAAAAGAATAGTTTATCTTTGCACTTTTTATTGAAAAAGGAAGATTATACTATGTCGAATTTTATTTTTGATTATATAAAACAATATGAAAGATACAATTATTTTTCATTAGGTCGTGCTATTTACAACAAAGGTTCTTTTAAATTAGAGATGTTGGATATGGCAAACGGCATTGCAGTCGTTGAAATCAAAGCTGCCTATGGTGATACACAAATGGTTGAAATAAGTAATTTTCAACACCAAGTCATGAATAAAATAGGCGTACTTTGTGAATGTTCAACAAAAGAAGATTTTTGCAAACATGGCATTGCTGCCCTCCTTGCATTGAATGAAGAAATTATTAAATCAGGCGGTTTTAATACAGTTGGAGAGAGTAAAGTGGTGGTAAATAACCCAAGTGCAAGAAAGATTCTTGTTCAAAAGCCTATTGTAGAAAAACCAAAACCTATAGTCAGCAATACTTTTTCTCCAGTTATTTCAAAATATAAAACCCGTTATCAGGGAATCACTGAATGGGAATTTCGTTCCTCTTTAAGCAAAGAAGACAGTACAAGGGTACAAAATTTAGCCAAAACCAACCGTGCTAAAATCACTGAACGTGACGATATGTCTGTCCGAGCTGAAATTAGTTTTAAAGGTGATACCAATAATTGTTACATCAAAAAATTAGACGATTTTAATTACGAAAGTTCTTGTGATTGCGCAAATCATAAAAAGCAAATGTGTATGCACCGAGCAACCGTTCTTTTGCAGTTACTGAACACTAAAGGGTTATTTGCATTTGAATTGATGCGCAACTGGGATAGTGCTAAAAACAAACTTTTAGCCGATTTTGGTTTTTCTGTCAAAGATAATTTAGATGGAAAATTCAAATTTACAATAAATGAAAAGACTGGAACACTCGAAATGGAAGTATTGGACAAATCCATTATGAGTATGAGTAGTTTGGCTAAAATGGTTCAACCCGATAGTACAAAGCAAGAAAATACCGTAGCGATTAGCGACAGAGCTGTTCTTCCAAGTGAATTAGAACGAAAAAATAATTATAAAAAAAGCCCAACAGACCCCGATAATCGAAGTGTAGGTTTTGCTTTTTTGCCAACAAACCGTTTTCCAAATTTTTCAATTGCGCCTATTATGGGTCGTCCTCACCCAGAACAAGGGCATTTCATTTCCCACGTAGAGAGTTTTCTTGACTATACAGGAAACGTACCTTTCACTCGTTTACAGTTTTTGACCGCAGAAGATTACCCTATCCTACAAGCTACCCGTGCATTGGGAGATGCTGCTCTTACCGCACTGTTCAACTCCTTGCGAGTAAGGCAAGAGTACCATTATTCGATGGGCTACACGGTTAATATGGCAAACCAAACACCTGAGCATAAAATTGCTATTCACAACTATATTTCTAAAAATTTAAGAAATTTGTGTGATTTGTTTGTTGATAAAAAGGTCTATTGGAACAACGATTCCAACCGTTTTTCAATCAATACAATCAAAGAGATTTCGATTGTAAATGAACCTTTGACGCTTCATTTTGCCACAGAAGAAACAGCTAATTTCATTACTTTAAAAGGTTTTTTAAGCAATAAAAACATTACGATTGATTTGGAAAACACCAAACAGTCAAATCCATATTTTGTACTCACTGACAATACACTCTACCCTATTAGCGTACCTAGCGAAGGTGTCGAAATGCTTCAAATGTTGTTGGATAAAAAGAAAATAACAGTGCAAAAAGCCGCAAGTGACCTTTTTGCAAAAAATGTTATTTTTCCTTTACAAAAACATTTTACGGTTTTGGGTAATTTCAAAATCCAAACGACTACCCAACAATTTGAAGGTTTGCCTATCCGTAAAATCTACCTTAAAGAAGCCTCCGATGCTTTGATTATTCACCCAGTTGTAGAGTATGATAGCGTAGAAATAGAACTCGACGAAATACCAATTCATTCTTTTTTTGACGGTGAAAAAATGGTAGAAATTGAGCGAAATGTTGATTTTGAATACGAATTCAAAGCATTGCTCGAAGGGCTAAATCCTGTCTTTGAAGACCAACGTTTCCATTACGACGATGGCTCTTATTTTTGGTTAGAATACAATAATTTTGTAGAAAATGCTTGGTTTTTGGACTTTTTTGAACAAATGAAAGCTGAAAACATTGAAGTTTTTGGTTTTTCAAAACTTAAAAAATTCAAATTTAATAAAAATCGTGGCAAATTCAAAATGGGTGTCAGCTCAGAATTGGATTGGTTCGATATTCAAGCAGAAGTACAATTTGGAGAACAAGTCATCGGACTCAAAGAACTCCGAAAAGCCATCGTCAAAAAGCAAAATTATGTGCAATTGGCTGACGGAACGCTCGGAATTTTGCCACAAGAATGGCTCGAAAAATACGGTGCAATTTTCAGAATTGGTCAAGTAAAAGGTGACAGTTTGGAGGTTTCCAAATTGCACTTTTCACTCGTAGATCAATTGTATGACCAAATCGACGACGAGGTTATTTTGAAAGAATTGACTGAAAAACGCATCAAACTCAAAAATTTTAACAACATTACAGATACGCAGATTCCGCCAAGCATCAACGCTACGCTACGACCTTACCAAAAAGAAGGTTTCAATTGGCTGAATTTCTTAGATGAGTTCAATTGGGGCGGTTGTCTTGCTGACGATATGGGACTTGGAAAAACCCTTCAAGTGATTACTTTTTTGCAACACATCAAAGAAAAAAATGGCGCAAAAACCAATTTCGTGATTGCACCAACATCTCTTGTCTATAACTGGGAAAGTGAAGTTGCAAAATTCGCTCCTGACTTGACCACGCTTATTTATCATGGACCTGACAGGAAAAAAATTAAGACTGACGATTTTAAAAACTACGATATTGTTATCAGCACTTACGGAACAGCTGCCAGTGACATCGAAAAACTCAAAGAGTTTAAGTTCAATTACATCGTTTTGGACGAATCGCAAGCCATCAAAAATGCCGACACCAAACGCTACAAAGCAATGCGCCTTTTACAAGGAAAAAATAGACTTTGTATGAGTGGTACACCCGTCGAAAACAATACTTTTGACCTTTACGCACAGTTTAATTTTCTGAATCCTGGCTTTTTGGGAAGTACAGAATTTTTCAAAGAAGAATACGCTTCCGCTATTGACAAGCACCAAGATTTGGAAAAAACAGCAGAATTACGTAAAATGGTACAACCTTTTATGCTTCGCCGAACCAAAGAATTGGTCGCTGATGATTTGCCAGAAAAAACGGAAATTGTCCTCTATTGTGAAATGGGCAAAAAACAAAGAATCATTTACGACAGTACTAAAAAGAAATTTAAGGAAAAAATATTGGGCATGATTGAAGAACGTGGCGGCGTTCAAAATGCAGCCATGTACGTTCTAGAAGGACTTTTGCGATTGCGCCAAATCTGCGATTCACCCGCTTTGCTCAACGACGACGACTTAGGCGATGTTTCCGCTGAATCTGCCAAATTGGACGAACTCATGGAACACGTCACCGAGCGAACAGGCAAGCATAAAATGCTTGTTTTCTCTCAGTTCAAAGGAATGTTGGCATTGATTCGCCATAATTTAGAGCAACAAAACATACCTTTTTGCTATTTAGATGGCTCAACGTCTTTACCTGACCGCAAAAAAGCCGTTGATAAATTCCAAGAAGATGAAAAATACCGTGTTTTCCTTATCAGTTTGAAAGCTGGCGGAACGGGTTTGAATCTTACCGCAGCAGATTACGTTTATCTGATGGATCCGTGGTGGAATCCTGCCGTAGAACAGCAAGCAATAGACCGTGCGCATCGAATTGGACAAAAAAACCATATTTTTGCCTATAAAATGATATGTAAAGACAGTGTAGAAGAAAAAATAATCCAATTGCAAGACCGTAAAAAATCCATCGCTGCCGAACTCGTCACTTCCGATACTGGTTTTATGAGCAGTTTATCAAAGAATGATATTGAGTTTTTGTTTAGTTGATTTTATTTTTATAAAATCGAAAAACCGCTACATTACAAAGGTGATGTGGCGGTTTTTTTGTATTTTTGTTGAAAAAAAATAAAAATTCATAAACAATATTTTCATCAAAAAATATGATTCTTTCAGATTTTTGTGATTTAAGCCTTTGTAAGAGCAACTTTGGTCGCACAAATGGTAGATTTTCAACGTTTAGATTCCTGAGCGACCAAAGTTACCCTTACAGTTCTTCAAAAATTTTAAAAGAACCAAAAACTTGAAACTTGATTATGTATTTCAATATCGTTTTCAACCATCTTTTCTAACTTTATAAGCTCTTTTGGTATGAATTATCCTATTTACAATCACTTGATGCCCCGTAAATTCATAAACAATCCTAAAATTCCACTTGACAATATAGCGATAATTACCATACTTTCTTAGAGGTAAATAAATCGGGTAACGCTCTGGTTGTTCTTCGAGAGTATGCACTATTTGAATTAAACCTTTAATGACTTTAAGAGCAGTATATTCAGAAGTATTGTCTATCAAATACGCTTTTATTGTTGCCAAGTCCTTACCAGACTTACTATTCCAAGCTATCTCGTAACGTTCTGTCATAATTCCAACATTTTCATTAACTCATCTGTTGTCATTAGTTCACCAGCTTTTCCCTCTTCGGAAGACATCAAGATACTTTGCACAAAATCGCCTTCAGTGATTGGACTGCCGTCCATTTCGTAGCCAACAATAAGGTTCTCTTTCACTGTATTATTTTGCTCGAATGAGAGTAGCCTTAGCAATTTCAAACGCTCTAATTGTTGTAAAAGCTGAAAGGTATCTTGATTAAATAATTCTATTGTTACTTGCATTATTTATATTTTTATACAAAAATAAAAGAAAATTCTGAAACTACAAAATTTTTCTTAGTGTACAGAACTTCGTGCTGCTGATGAAGTTGTTTATGTTTCATAATTTTGCACACAGATTTACACAGATGATGCTTCGCATCACTCACGGATTTTCACGGATTCCCTACGTAAAAAATCCGTGAAAATCCGTGAGTGAAATCAATTTATTGATTTTATCCGCTAAAATCCGTGTGCGAAAATGCGTTTAGATTTACAAGCATGAGATTTCGGACACTACAAAAATTTTCTTTTCTGATATTTACAGTTCCTCTATACCCTACCCAGGAATCGGTCCTCCAACCACCGTATCATCTAAAATAAGCTCGTCTATCAAAATAATTTCGTTTTTTTCATTTTTCAAAACCACATTTTTTAAAACAAACTTCATTTTATACATTGGAAAAGCAGCAGCAACAGGCAACACTTGCTTGATTTTCAAGCTAATTTCACCCGTTTTTGCTGTCCAAGTGCTTTTTGGAATTGGCTGATAATCTTTGGGAATGATGCCTGGGCAAAACGAAAACGGAACATAATTCTGATAATTGACAATATTTACGGTCGGAGCGCAACAATCTCCCGCATCAAATGTTTTAATCACTGTTTTTAAAGCAGCGGAAGTATCAAGAAATTGCTCGTAATTTCGGATTTCAAAAGTAATCGAGTCATTTTTGAATTTCCCATATTTATAAACAACACCAATACCACAAGAGCGAGTATCTTGGAAAAATGTCAAATCTTGCGTAGGAGCAACCGTTGTATTTTTTTTGCAAGAAAAAAATATAAAAAAAGCAAAAGCGTAAAAAGTAAATTGTTTCATTGTTACAAATTTATTTTAATTCTAAATAAATACATCAAAGACACTTATTTTTGACAAAAGGTTGGAAAATTATTCAACTTATTTATAATTTTGCAGCGGCAAAGATTGAGTAGTTTTTTTACTCAATTTAATCTATAATTTGAACCACTAATCAAATTTTTTTTAATCAACTACTTATGAGCGAATTTTCTTTCCATGACCGCTTTGAGGCGCGTCACATCGGAATCTCAGACAATGAATTACATCAAATGTTACAAACAATTGGTGTTGCATCTTTAGACCAACTGATTGACGAAACCGTTCCAGAAGGAATTCGTCGTAAAGATACGATGAAATTACCTTATGCCGAAAGCGAATACGAATACCTTCGCAATTTGAAAAATGTAGCAGCGAAAAACAAAGTTTTCAAAAGCTACATCGGAATGGGATTCAATGGCACGGTGACACCTGCCGTTATTTTAAGAAATTTGTTTGAAAACCCTGGTTGGTACACACAATATACGCCTTATCAAGCCGAAATCGCACAAGGTCGTTTGGAATCTTTGCTGAATTTTCAGACCTTGATTAGTGATATGACTGCACTTCCTATTGCCAATGCTTCGCTTTTGGACGAAGGAACAGCTGCCGCAGAAGCAATGACCATGTTTTTTGCAGAAAAAAATGCCCGCAATAAAGGGGAGAAAATCAATCAATATTTGGTGAGTTCAAAGGTGTATCCACATACTTTAGACCTACTTTTGACCCGTGCCAAACCACTTGGAATTGAGGTGATTGTGGCAGCACCAGAAACATTTGATTTTAACGAAAAAGTATTTGGACTTTTCATACAAGTCCCTGATAAAGAAGGCAATGTGATAGACCAACGTGCGCTTGTCGAAAAGGCAAAGGCGCATGGTGCTTATGTCACCGTAGCCGCTGATATTTTGAGTTTGGCTTTGATTACGCCACCTGGCGAATGGGGCGCAGACTGTGTCGTTGGCACAACGCAACGCTTTGGTGTTCCGATGGGTTTTGGCGGGCCTCACGCTGCATTTTTTGCTACAAAAGAAGAATTTAAACGCCAGATTCCTGGTCGTATTATTGGTGTTTCGATAGATGTTCACGGAAATCGTGCTTTGAGAATGGCATTGCAAACCCGTGAACAGCACATTCGTCGTGAAAAAGCAACGTCTAATATTTGTACAGCACAAGCTCTTTTGGCAAATATGGCGGCAATGTATGCTGTTTATCATGGACAAAAAGGCATCAAAGCCATTGCAGAAAGAGTACATTCATTGACACAATTGCTCGAAACACACCTTAAAGCCTTAGGTTTTACGCAAACAAACGCTTATTATTTTGATACATTGCGTCTGAGTTGCGATGCCGAAACGATTAAAAAAATCGCTGCCGTTAGTAAAAAATACCAAGTGAATTTTTATTTGGGAAAAACGTCGATTCAAATAAGTTTGGACGAAACCACTACCCTATCTGATGTCGAGATTTTAATCAAAATCTTTGCAGAAGTTGCCACTAAAAACTTTTTCTTAATTGTTCCAAATAAAGATTTAGGTACAAAATTACCAAAAGCACTTATCCGTGAATCCGCTTACCTAACACATCAAATTTTCAATACCTACCATACCGAAAGTATGATGATGCGTTACCTTAAACGCTTGGAAAACAAGGACTTATCATTGACGCACTCGATGATTTCTTTGGGTTCTTGTACGATGAAACTCAATGCAGCAGCAGAAATGATTCCTGTAAGTTGGGCAGAATTTGGAGGAATGCACCCTTTTGCACCAAACGACCAGACGAAAGGTTATCAGCAAATTTTTAAAGAATTAGAAGAATATTTGTGTGACGCTACTGGTTTTGATGCTTGTTCGTTACAGCCAAATTCGGGCGCACAAGGAGAATACGCAGGACTTTTGTGCATCAAAGCCTACCACGAAAGCCGCAACGATTTTCATAGAAATATTGCCATTATTCCAGAATCTGCACACGGAACAAATCCTGCAAGTGCCGTGATGTGCGGAATGAATGTGGTGGTTACAAAATGTGACGAAAAAGGCAACATTGATTTGGTGGATTTGAAAGAAAAAGTCGAATTACATAGTGCCAATTTGTCTTGTTTGATGGTGACTTATCCTTCTACGCATGGTGTTTTTGAAGTAGAAATAAAACAAATTTGCGCTTTGATTCACAAACATGGCGGAAAAGTATATATGGACGGTGCAAATATGAACGCACAAGTTGGTTTGACGAGTCCAGGTTTGATTGGAGCTGATGTTTGTCACTTGAATCTGCACAAAACCTTTGCAATTCCGCACGGTGGTGGCGGCCCTGGCATGGGTCCAATTTGTGTCAATAAAAGCCTTGCGCCATTTTTGCCAACACATCGTTTTGTAAAAACGGGTGGTAAAAAAGCGATGAGTCCTGTATCTTGGTCGTCGCATGGTTCGGCAAGTATTTTGTTAATTTCTTATGGCTATATCAAAATGTTGGGCGAAATTGGTGTTTTAAATTCTACAAAATTTGCCATTTTAAACGCCAATTACATCAAAGCTCGTTTGGAAACAGAATACGCTGTTTTGTATGCTGGCGAAAAAGGTCGTGCTGCACACGAATTAATCATAGATTTGCGTCCATTCAAGGCATTGGTAAGCGCAGAAGACGTTGCAAAACGTTTGATTGATTATGGTTTCCACGCTCCTACCCTATCTTTCCCTGTAGCTGGTACAATTATGATTGAGCCAACAGAAAGCGAAGACAAAGCGGAATTAGACCGTTTTTGCGACGCAATGTTGGCGATTCGTAAGGAAATTGACGAAATCGCAAGCGGAGAAGCCGACAAAGAAAACAATGTGTTGCACAATGCACCTCACACTTTGGAATTGGTTGCGTCAGACAATTGGGACAAACCTTATTCTCGTGAAAAAGCAGCTTATCCGTTGCCTTATTTGCGTGAAGGTTACAAGTTTTGGGCAAGTGTCAGCCGTATCAATAGTGCGTATGGCGATAGAAATTTGATTTGTACGTGTCCGTCAGTGTCGGAATACGCATCGTAAATTGAATATCGTAATGTGAACGTAGGGAAAAGGCAAGCCTTTTCTCGCTCACGTTATGCTGTATGTTTTTCGAGAAAAGGCGTGCCTTTTCTCTACGTGATGATAAAAAAAGGTTGTTTTTCTTTTCGAGAAAAACAACCTTTTTTATATTTAATCAAAATAATATTCCGAATTTTTAAATTTTTAAATTTTTAAATTTTTAAATTTTTAAATTTTTTATTCTATTTTCATTAAAAATAAATGTTAAAAAATTTGCAAATATAAAATTTACATAATACCTTTGCAATACAGTCTTCAGAAAAATTATTATTAACATGAGTGATTGAAAAACGCTCCCAAATTATTGCACTATGAAATTACAATTTCCAACACACCACCTGCGGTGCAGCTGCGCCTAAACTTTTTACATCGTCGAACCTATTTTACATAGATTTTCAAAATAACAAAATCTATGTTAATTATATGTGCTTCATTGCATGGTATAAAATAACCTTTGCTATGTGTAAGATTCCCATCTCGTAGTAGTAGCAACGACTTCTTTTACATCAATTGTCCTGTGTGGTAAAACACATTTTAGCATATTTTTTGTGAAATACAATAGAAAAAAACTCATTTTCTTACAAAAAAAATAAAATTATGAAAAAAGCAATTGTTCTTTTATTGATTTTTAAACTTCAGTTTTCTTTTGCCCAAACAGATAATTTCAACTTTGATTTTGAAGATTGGGACGAAAGTACAATGATTAATGATTCTGTAATGTTTTATCATGATCCTTTTATTAAAAAACCATATAGAGGCTTTCCTATGGGTTGGACAGGAATAAGTACTAATGGAGTTCATAGAACAACGGATGCCTATAAAGGCAAATACGCTATTATTGTTCACATGTGGTATGCCCTTGTACCCGGACATATTGCTCTTGGCTCTTGTAATTTAGGTCCTTCACAATTTGACATTAAAGAATGTAGAAATAAAATAAATTTAAGACCTATTAATTTACGAGGAGTTTATAAATACATTAATAAAGGCGATTCCGCCATTATATTAATGAATTTTTATAAAAAAGAAAACAATGTATTAAAAAATATTAGCACTGTTCATCATCGCTTCCCACCAAAATCAGAATATACCAATTTTGATATTCCAATTACTTATAATGATACAACTACCAAAATAGATTCTTTCAATTTACAAATTATAACTTGGAATAATAAATCTTGTCAACTACCAATGTCAGGATATTGTGAATTTTTATACTTAGACGACTTATCTTTTGAGTACAATTCAACAGATGTTAATGATTTTACTTCAAGAGAAATCGTACCATTATTTTATCCTAATCCAGCGAATGATAAAATTATTATTAGCTCTGATAAAAGAATAGACAGCATTAGTATTTGCTCTACAACTACAACAAATATTTTTAGTTATACGAATTTGTTAAACAACGAAATAGATATATCTTATTTACCAAAAGGATTGTACATTATTAAATTATATCACGAAAATGGAAATATTCAAACAAGTAAATTTGTAAAAATTTAACATATTTTAATTTTATTTTTTAACCAAAACCTATCTAACATGAGACACTTGCTCTTATCATTAGCAGTATTTTTATTGCTACAACTCAACCTTTTTGCGCAATGCACACAGTCCTCAAGGAAAGACATTAACTCAATATTCGTGTTTGGAATCGTGGAAAAATTCCACACCAACAAGGTGCAGGTGTAATGCAAGCTTATTGGGCGCATGGTTCTACCGCTTTGGCTTGGCAATCACCTTGGGACGGTTCAATGACTTGCGGTTCTGGTGTAAAATTAGGAGGAAAAATTGGCGAAATGACTTTGCGAAGAATCAATGAAGACTTTGTTGATTTTACACACAACAACGTTGTTAGAAAAGACTATACGATATATGAATTTTCTTGGAAAGTTCCAGACCCTGACCAGTACAAAACTTGTTTTGGCGATGGTTGGGAACATAGACATTTTTGTATCTTGGCTCGTATGGAAGATACAAACCCAATGAATGAAGGAAGTGATTTATACGCCAATATCAAAAACAACAACAATATTGCGTTGAAGAATATTAGTATTTTTGGAGATGGAAAGACAGTTGCACCACCTACAACAGAGTGTGTACTTTTTGGAAATTATGGTGAAGACATTATGCGTGACGTACATATTCGTACTACTTTTCCAACAGACGCAGATGCAGAACTCTTGAACTATGCAGACATCAATCTTCGCTTTGAAGATGGAATAATTGACCAGTGGCAGATGAAAGGCGAACAGAGTACTGATGCTATTTGGCAAGGTGGCGGAGATATTGTTTTCAACAAACCTAATGCAGAAATTAGGGGATTGACTATTCACCCCAAAGAGTATAGACAGGTGTGTATCAATATTATTCCAAGAGAAGATACAGACAGAACATTTGAATTTGACCTTGTACAGACAGATGGCGATAGAGTAATAAACGGAGAAAGATATGTGATAAATGGTTTGCAAAGAGGTGCAGAAGGGCGAAGTTTGAAAAATAACAAGCAGAATAGCAAATTTACAAGTGATAAAACGTTCCTTCTATATCCAAATCCTGTTGATGTAGATTTCGTAAATTTGTATTGGGCGGATAAAAATAGCAGCAAAACAATCAAATTAATTGATAGTTTTGGAAGAGAATTATCTTCATTCAAATCTAACAGCGGTAGTTTCCAATTGCCAATTGCGAACTATCCAAGTGGAACATATTTTATTCAGTTGATTGACGATAAGACAAGCGGTATGGATAGCCAAAGATTGATGATACAAAAAGAATAAAAAAATCGCACTGCAACGCACGGCAAATCTTGATACAAAAAAAGGTTGTTTTTCTCAAAAAGAAAAACAACCTCTTTTTGTAATATATTGAAAATCAATCCATTACTGCACCAAAAACTTCTTTGACACCAAATTCCCTTCATCGTCACGCGTACTCAAAGTGTAAAATCCTTTTGCTAAATTACGGACATCAATACTTACTTTATTTTGAGAAAAAGGCTTGGGCGTATATTCTGTTTGATAAACCAATTGCCCAGCAACATTAAAAATAGAATAGGTTTGAGCTTTTCCATTGATGGAACTGACCCTAAAATTCAACGTTGTATTCGTCGGATTTGGAGAAAGTGCCAGATTGGTAACAACCGTAGGCTTCAACGAGCTTTTTAAAGCCTCAAAAGCCTTTGCGACATTGAGTCGTCCGCCACTTGATGTTTGCGTGCCTAATGCTGTTGTTTTATCTACATTTTCTAATAAAATATCTTTGATTAACAATGCTGTTTCTTTTGGGCTTTGCTTCGCTGCTTTGCAAAAAGAAGTATCTTTCAAGCTGTAAAGCAAGGCAATTGCACCAGCAACAAAAGGTGTAGCTGCCGAAGTTCCCGTAAATTCCTTATAGGCTTTGTTCGTCGCATCTGCTCTGGCAGAAAAACTTCCTGTTACTTGAGTTCCGCCGCCCGAAGATGTTCCGCCTGGCGCAGCCAAATCTATATTGATTGGACCAAAACCAGCATTTTGCACCTTTACATCGGTTCTATCACTATTCGTAACAGCGATTAAAAATGGACTCGAACAAGTCGTTGGAATATCACCTTTAACATCTACATTTGTATTGGAATTGGGCCCAGCACCTGCGCTCAAAATTCCCATTTCACCCAATTGATTGTACATTCCACACCACAAAGGAAAGTTTTGTTCAAAAACATTGTCAATGCCACCAGAATAATTGGTAACAACAATAAATGCACCTTTTTTACCATTGCTTTCGTTGTATAATTTGCGCATTTTTATGACATAGGCATAAGCCGCAATCACATCAGCCTCAGTGGAAGCATCACTTACCAACAACATTTTTACATTCCAATTGACACCCGTAACGCCTACTTTATTATTCCCTTTTGCACCAATAATGCTACAAACCGAAGTACCATGCGCTTGTGGATCAGGGCTAATATCGCCTTTTGACGTAGCGATATTGATACCATGTACATCATCAATATAGCCATTTCCGTCATTGTCTTTGCCATCGTTGGCGATTTCTCCGCTATTGACAAACAAATTAGGTAAAATATCTTCGTGTTTTAAGCTAAACCCGAATCCTGGCTCAATAACCACCACAACAATATCATCATTGCAAGCTGTTTTTCCACCAGTCGTCGAATCCCAAACTTTTTCACATTGAATTTTGGTCATGCCCCATTGTTTATTGAAAAAAGTATCGTTTGGCACAGCACGAGGCGATGCTCTATAATTAAAAGAAGCTTCTTCGATTCCCTTTTCAGAACGCAAAGCGTAAAGCAATTCGTCATCGTTGAGCGTTGTATTTTCTACTTTCAAAAGGTAATATTTAAAATCTTCGTCAATGGTTTTTAAAATGGAAAAATTTGTATTTTCACGATTTGAGCTGTTTAACTTTTGTGCAACTTCTTGTATTTGAGCCAATTGCGTCAATTTAACAATAATTTGCCCATTAATTTTACTTTCATTTTGAGCAAAAACAAGCGTTGTGAAGATTAGATTTAAAAGTAGAGAATAAAGTATTTTTTTCATAGAAATTATATTAGTTTTTAATGTTTTTCAAAAGTTTTAATTCCCGCTTCGATGGCGATGTTGAGTTCGTTTTCAGCAGGAGGAATCGGACAATTGTAGCCGTCTGAATAGGCGCAATATGGATTGTAGCATTTGTTAAAATCAAGCATGATTTTCCCTTCGATAATGTCAGAAAGTCGGCAATCTATGTAACGCCCTGCGCCATAAGTGCTTTCTCCTGTCGTCAAATCTTTAAACGGAACGAATAAATAATCTTTGTACAAAGGATGTGTGAGCAATGCAAGGTTCTGATAAACAGCGATTTGTACTTTTTCTTCCGCCCATTGGAACGTTGCCACACCATATTTTCGGTACGATTTTACTTTACCTGAAGATGTCGCCATTTCAAAAGTACGCTCCGTGGGAGTCAATAAAAAATCAGCACTAATCTTATAACGCAAATCAGGAGGAAAAAATTTTATCTCAGCCGCACTTTCTGCTGTCAAAACAGGTTTTGGTGGTGCAAGTAAATCTTTGACGTACTGGATTCTGTGTTTTTCAAGTTCTATTCGGTAAGAATCTTCTCCTTTTTGAGCAAAAAGATTTGAAGTATAAAAAAATAAAACGAAAATGATTGTCTTTTTTAGCATGGAAAAAAATTTATTTATTATAGCGGCAAAAATAATTCCGAATCTCATAACAAATGAAATTCGGAATCAAAAATATAAATATTTTATACTAATTTATCGAAGTGCTTCTGGAATCTGCGGTAAATCCACCAGACTCAATGGTTTGCCACTTCCGTCATATACTTTGATTTCGACACGACGGTTCAATTGGCGACCTTCTTCGCAATCAATTCCACCAGTCAATTCATTTTTAGCAAAAGGAACGGTTTCGCCTTTGCAATCTACTTTTACACGACCCGTAGGAACACCTTTTCTACTCAAAAAAGAAAGAACATTCGTTGCACGGCGTTTTGACAACCACCAATTGTACTGCTCTGTACCTTTTGAATCCGTATGTGCAGACAATTCAGCAGTATAAGTTGGGTTGATTTTTAAGATATTTTGCAAATTTTCGAGCTGATACAAAGAAGTTTCTTTGAGATTATCTCTATTATAATCAAAGAAAATCCATTTCAAACGCTCATTTTCTTCGTCTTCTACAACAGAAATAGGCGTTGGAGCAGCTTTGTCACATTCGATTTGGCATTTTTCAAAGAGTTTAGAGTGGTCAATAACAGATGCTCGGTAGCCAACTTTTTTCATTTGTTCAGCTTTTGCTTTTGCTTCGTTGCCATCGTAAATCCCCATGATGATGTAACGGTGAATGTCGTTACCATCTTTGACGTGCGTCACATTCTCGATGCCCGCAAAGTAGTTGGGAATATCAACGGGAGTTTCAAAAGCAGCTAATTGAACAGAATAAACGCCCGATTGGGCTACGGCGATGCTACACAGAGCAATAGAAATGAGTTGAGAAAGTAATAGTCTCTTCATTGTTGAAAAATCGGTTTTTGAAAAAAAAGGATATTATGTTAGTATAATTAAAAACAAATATACTAACAAAATATAATATGTTGTACATTTACAATCATTTTTTTAACGCTTTTTTAACCTTTTTTTATTACAAAAACAATATTTTTTTTACTCAAAATCACTATAAAACTAACAATGAATAAATTATATATTTATAAAAATATAATTTATTTAAACAAAAAAAAATAAAAAAGTTACATTTTTATGTAAAAGCAAAAAGCGAAGCATTACTGCCTCGCCTTTTTTATGAATCATTTATTAACCTTCAAAATGGAAAGAAAGCGTGAACGCTCTTGAAATAATTTGCTCCAAAATAGATGATTTTTTGAGCGTACCATTGTAAATGAGCATATTGTTCATGCCTCTTGAAAATTTTAATTCAGGAGAAAAGATAAAATACGGAAAATACATCTGAACGCCCGCCCCGAGTTCAAAAGAGAAATCGGTTGGCGATATTCTGATAATTTCACCTCGTTCTGCTTGTTTGGATTTAGAAGTAGATGCTACGTCATACGTATATTTTACGCCTGCAATGACGAAAGCTCGTTTGTCTTTGTAGGGAGCTGACTTGTAGCGCAATTGGAATGGCAATTCTACCAAAACAGCGTCAAATGACGAAGGTATTGGTATATTCGTATTTTTTCCTTGCAATTTTTTATAGACAATTGTACGTTCTGCAAAAGAAAGTGTTGGCAAAAAACGGGCATCAAAATATTCTCCGATACGAAGATTTGATACAACGCCCAAATTAAATCCAGGACCAGCTTGTGGATTTACAATCCTAAAACTATCATTTTCTGCAAATGTCGCACCACGATTGATTTTAAATTGTGATTGATTATAACCCAAAGTAATGCCAAAATAATAAGGCTTTTGGTTAAAATCCATGTAATTATAGTTGTCCCTTGCTTTTTGTGCAAAAACCGATGTGGCAAACACATAAAAAAGTAGGACAATCAATAATAGATTCTTAAAACGACAAGTCCAAGCATTGCTTAGTCTTCCAAAATTCATTTCTCTCCGAGATAAATGCAACATATTCCTATTGTTAACGATTTGAAATTGGTATTTTTATACCCTGCTTTGTCCATCAAAGCCACGAATGCTTCCCTATCAGGAAATGCTTGTACGGATTCGTACAAATACGTATAAGCCCGTGGGTCTTTTGAGGTCAATTTACCTATTAACGGTAAAACATACTTAAAGTATATATTAAACAACTGTTTTAACGGAAAATTTCTTGGGCGAGCAAATTCTAAGATAACTAAACGTCCGCCTGGACGCAAACACCTTAAAATTTCTTCTAATCCTTTCCCGACATTTTCAAAATTACGGATTCCAAAAGTAATTGTTGCAGCATCAAACATATTATCGTCAAATTGCAGGTTTTCGGAATCTCCTTGCTGCAATTCTATGATGTTATTCAACTCTTTTTCCTTGATTTTCACTCTACCTACATCAAGCATTTTGTTGGAAATATCGACACCAACGATTTTTGTTGGTTGAAGTTTTTTACAAAGTGCAATTGCAGTGTCAGCTGTTCCTGTTGCTACATCTAAGATTGTTTTTGGATTCAAATCTTTTAACAAGCCAATCGCAACATTACGCCAATATACATCAATTCTCATAGACAATAAGCGATTAAGAAAGTCATAACTTCCTGCGATATTGTCAAACATTTCTTCTACTTGCTGCTTTTTACTCCCATCAGTAGAGTAAGGTTTTACTGCTGTTCCCATATTTTAGTAATTATTATACAAAGGTAAAAAATAAATATGAAAACAGTTGTATTCTTAAAAGGTTTTATTTTTATCTAAACATACCTATAATATCAATCCCTTTTTTGTAACGTGGTGCGCCAAAAAGATAAGATACTCCTACTCCACCAAAAACGTACCAATCATTGTTGTTACTCCTGCCTTCAAAACTTACGCCATCTAAATAATCTGTAAATGGAATGTGAGAAGCAACTTCTACGCAAAATTGTACTTTTTCTGTAAAATCATATTTGTAACCAATTCCAATAGGAATCATAAACTGAAATTTTTTGTAATCCGCTACCAAATCAGGTGAGTCCAATGGCAATCCTGTTGGATTTGGTTGAAAAGTGACTGCGCCGATGCCCGTATAAATGTATGGCGTGCGCATTGGAGCATATACACTTCTCTGATTGTAGCCATTTTTACCTAAAATATTCCATTCTACATTCACGCCACCTTCCATGATACTTGTTCGGAATGAAAATCCTCTTGATGCACGGCTTTTAAAATTACGGTCTGTTCCACTGAGTGTTCCAAAATAAATGTTTCCTTTAAGGTCAAATTTTGAAGTCAAACGGTAACGAACAAATCCACCAAAAGCAGGTTGTGTTTCATTGATTCTCAAATGCGATTCCACAACATCGCCTTGGTAATTGCTACCACCTAAAAATACACCTACATTGAATTTTTGGGCAAAAAGTTGAACAGTACAGAGTAATAAGATAACAGTGAGTGAAGTAATGATTCTTTGCATTTTAATTGGATTTTGATAAAAATTTGAAAACCTACGTACTGGGATTAACGTAGGCTGCTTTTCTTTAGAGTAATTTCTGTAATCAGGGACAAAGGTAAAACCTTTTTCCCTAAATTATATTAAATTTTTAAATAATATAAAAAAAATAAAAATGTTATTTTAAAATGTAAAAAAAGTAAAAAAAAGTAATTGAGAACAAAAAATAGGGCTTTCTTATAAAACACTAACATTTTTCAAAAATGTTATAACTTGTTCAAAGTCTAACGCACTAAAGAAAAAAGCGATAAAGTTTTGAAAACCAAAACTTT
The DNA here is from genome assembly GCA_043777755.1 of Saprospiraceae bacterium. GTDB lineage: Bacteria > Bacteroidota > Bacteroidia > Chitinophagales > Saprospiraceae > CANHEE01. The sequence continues at coordinate 26,758 of JAYWHK010000221.1, read as the reverse complement.
ATCGCTTTTTTTATTCTACGACTGCAAGTCATCCTTTAGGGAGGATTTAGGAAGACTAACGATTCACCGTCACTTTCTCTACGATTTTACCTTTTTGATTGCCCAAGTAGTAGAAATAAACACCGTTTACAAGGTCAGAAGCATCGAAAGGAATTTCATTCCAACCAGCAGCTACTTTTACATTTTGGCGTTGATAGATACGACCATTCACATCAGTTACGACAAATTCAAAGGCATCTTCTTCTTTTGCAGAAAATACGATTTTTGATACATCAGAAGTCGGATTCGGGAAAATCGCCACTTTATCAACGTTCAAATATTGGTCTTCATTACCTACAGCATAGCAAGTTTTGCCCGTTGCAGCTTCCAATTTCAATGTGTATTTGCCAGGAGCTAAATTCGGGTCAGGGAAAGTAATATCATAAGTAGTAGGGCCTATGAAAGTCTGAAAATATGCTTTCATCGTAATTTTCATGTCATAATCGCCAACTTTGTTTGCACTGCCAGCTGTACCGAACAGTACGACGCAATCTTGTGTTTTTGGCAACAAATTACCATTTTTTGCAGGCGTAGTCCAATTGATTCCAACGGGAAGACCTGTAATAGTATTTGGATTTTTCTTGTCCAATACCAAAGAATCAATTTTTACTTTGATTTTTTGACCAAAAAAAGAAACCTCTAAAGTATCAGGAACAATCCCAGTAAAAACAAACTGAAAAGGTTTGCCAATACAAGCACTTTTATCAATACCACCTTTCGGATAAGAAACTGGGTCGTAAGGGCGAGGAAATACACCAAACAAAGAATCTTTGTATTTTGGATCGGGCTTGCAAGTGTTCAATTGAGCCATCAACGAAGTGACTCCAAAACAAAATAGGAATGTAGAAAGTAAGAATTTTCTCATTTTTTATTAAAATTTTAATTTATAAGTGATTGATTTTTATTTAAAAATTTTACTAAGAATACACATCTGAAAGTGATTTGGGGATTTATGCAAAATATTGAACACCAAGTGTTTGTAATATCTTTAATATCTAATAACCAATATCAGTTGTGTATATGTATAAGGTGGGACGTATAATTTATAGTGCAAAAGTAGTGAAATTTTTTTTCAATATATTAAAAAAAAACTTAAATATTTTAAAAGGCTTGTTAAATTTATAGCGTCCGCTATTCCAATATTATACAAAAACAAAAAAACTCTTAAAATTTTGTACATATACGTTAAAGTTATTTTATATCTTGTGTTAATTTTCATCTTTCAAATGTTATTTGCGTTTGGATAAATACATGAAATGGGATTTCATCTTGTTTTAAATCATAACAGTATTGGAACACTGATTGGACTGATTATTATGATTTGCTATGCTTAATAAATCCTAATAATCAGTGTTCCAATACTGCGTAATTATGATTCGGGATTTCATCTTGTTTTATAGATTTTTTTTCAACTAAAATTCAACACAATCAAACATTAATGAAAAAAATACTACTTTTTTTAAGCCTTTTCTTGTCTATCGCTACTTTTGCACAAAATGTCATTATTAAAGGTAAAGTCACTGACAAAAGCGGTGAAATACTCATTGGCGCAGTTGTTAAAACAGCAAATAAAACTGCAATCTCGGACGTAGAAGGCAATTATACCATCAGTGTAAAAGCCGAAGGAACACTTGTTATTGAATGTTCATACCTTGGTTTTCAAGCCATAAAAAAAACATTGTCAGTTCGGGCAAACGAAACACAAACCTTGGATTTTTCGCTTGAAGAAGGCACAAGTTACCTCAATACCGTGACTGTCACAAGTGGTCGTTATGAAAAGCCTTTGGGAGAAGTCACCGTTTCGCTCGAAGTCATAAAACCAGCCTTGATTCAAAGCAATAATTCTCAAAGTGTGGACAAAATATTGGAAAAAGTGCCAGGTTTTAACATCATCGGAGGTCAGGCAAATATTCGTGGAGGCTCAGGTTTCACTTACGGAGCTGGTTCTCGGGTTTTGATTTTAGTGGACGATATTCCAGCTTTGCAAGCCGATGCTGGTTCGCCGAATTGGAATGATTTTCAGATGGAAACTATCGAGCAAATCGAAATTTTGAAAGGCGCATCATCTGCGCTTTATGGTTCGTCGGCTTTGAATGGCGTGGTGAATATTCGTACCGCTTATGCCAAAGAAAAACCCATCACAACTGCTGCTTTGTATTATACCTCTTATCGTAATCCATTGGATACCAATCAGATATGGTGGCAAGACCAAGCACAACCTTATACGACGGGTTTGACTGCTTCTCATCGTCGCAAGATTGGAAAATTGGATTTGGTCTTGGGTGGTGCTTACCAAGCGACCAAAAGTTTCAATCAATTTACAAGCGATACTTTGACCCGCCTTAACATCGGAACTCGTTACCACGTCAATGACCGTTTGGTGATTGGAGCGAATACAAACTTGAATTACGGTCAATCCAATTACTTTTTTTATTGGAAAGGACAAGGTGAGAATGCGTTTCGTGCTGCAACTTCAACCCTTCAATTTAGTAAAAAATTGCGTTATACGATTGACCCTTATTTGAGTTATTATGGTAAAAAAGGTTTCAAGCACAAGATTTTAGGACGTTATTATTTTGTGGACAATGCCGCAGGTCAAGGCAATCAAAACCGTTCACAATTGTATTATGCAGAGTATCAAGCTCAAAAAGAATGGGGCAATGGTTGGGTGACAACGGCTGGTTTGGTTGGCAACGGAACGTCTGTTGTCGCAGAATTGTACGGTGACACTTCTTATACTTCTCGTAATTACGCACCTTATTTGCAATTGGATAAAAAAATTGGGAAACTCAATATTTCGACTGGTTTTAGGTATGAATACAATGAGTTGCGCACGCCCGAATTAGTACCTTTGGCGGCTGGTTCAAAAATAAAAGACACTGTTCCAAATGGTTTAATAAGAGAATCAAAGCCTGTTTTTCGCCTTGGTTTGAATTATCAGTTGGCTGAATATACCTATTTGAGAGCTTCTTTCGGACAAGGTTATCGCTTTCCGACCATTGCTGAAAAGTTTATCACAAGCCGATTAGGGCCAGCGTTTTTAGTACCCAATACAAAATTGCAATCTGAAACAGGTTGGAGTAGCGAAATTGGCATAAAACAAGGTGTAAAAATTGGAAATTGGGCTGGTTTTTTTGATGCGGCATTGTTTTGGACAGAATATCAACGTATGATAGAATTTGCTTTTGTTCCAAAGTTTTTTGGTTTTCAAGCACAAAATGTTGGTGATACTCGAATTAAAGGATTAGACGTTAGTTTTGCTGGCTTGGGTAAAATAGGAAACGTAAATATTTCATTATTAACAGGTTATACATTGATTGACCCGAAATTTCAAATTTTTGGAGATAGAGAAAAGAAAGATTTGAGCGTGGATTACAATGTTTTGAAATACCGCAACAAACATACGTTTAAATTTGACGGAGAAGGAGGTTTTAAAGGTGTAACACTCGGATTTTCAGCCAATTACCTTAGCAATATTGAAGCAATTGACAAGGCTTTTGAACAAATTATTCCTGAGCTTAAAGCGTATCGAGAAGTAAACAACAAAGGCAATACAATTTTAGATATTCGTGCAGGAGTTGAATTTTTTAAATATTATAAACTATCTTTGCTCGTCAAAAATATGACCAATGTAATTTATCAGATTCGTCCAGCTATCATGGAAGCTCCACGGAATATTAGTGTGCGATTAGATGTGAAAATATAGGGAGAAAGTGGGAAAATGGGAAAGTACTTTCCTATTTTCTTACTTTCTTACTTTCTAAAAATTATGAAAGAAAAAGACAAAATAAAATTGATTTCTGCCGAAAATATTTATCAAGCAAAAGTGCGTTTGAAAAATGTGGCAACGCATACACCTTTGATGAAAAATTTGAATTTATCAGAGCTGTTTGGCTGTAATTTGTACTTGAAAAGAGAAGATTTACAAGTGGTGAGGAGCTATAAGATTCGTGGTGCGTACAATAAAATGTCCACGATGACGAAAGAAGAACTCGCCAACGGAATCGTTTGTGCCAGTGCGGGAAACCATGCGCAAGGTGTGGCGTATGCCTGCAAACAATTGGGCATTCACGGCACTATTTTTATGCCGAGCACAACACCTCGACAAAAAGTTAGCAAAGTCAAATTTTTTGGAAAAGACAAAGTTGATGTTATTTTGGTAGGTGATACGTTTGATGCAGCGGCAGCGGAATCCAAGATTTTTATGGATCAGCATAAAAAAACCTATATACATCCTTTTGACGATGAGAAAGTTATTGAAGGTCAAGGAACAGTTGGCGTTGAGATTTTGGAAGATTGTGACGCTACGATTGACTATATTTTTATTGCCGTAGGTGGTGGCGGACTGATTTCTGGTTTGGGCAGTTATTTTAGACAATTGTCGCCCAAAACAAAAATCATTGGCGTTGAACCAGAAGGCGCACCTGCCATGTACGAAGCACTTAAGCAAGGAAAAGTAGTCATTTTGGACAAAATTGATTCTTTTGTAGATGGTGCTGCGGTAAAAAAAGTCGGCGAAAGAAACTTTGAAATAGCCAAAGAAGTCATTGACGATATGATTCTTGTTCCAGAGGGAAAAGTATGTTCGACGATTCTTCAATTGTACAACGAAGAAGCCATCGTTGCAGAGCCAGCTGGTGCGCTAACTATCTCATCCTTAGACTTTTATAAAGAAAAAATAAAAGGAAAAAATGTTGTTTGTGTTATCAGCGGAGGTAATAATGACATCACAAGGACAGAAGAAATCAAAGAACGTTCACTCCTTTACGAAGGATTAAAACTATATTTTGTTGTAGAATTTCCACAACGGGCAGGTGCATTGAGAGAATTTTTAAATGATGTTTTGGGCGCAGAAGATGACATTACAGACTTTGAATATACCCGAAAAAGCAACCGTGAAAAGGGACCCGCCAAAATCGGAATCGAAGTAAAATCAAGAGCTGACGCAGATGCTCTTATTAAAAGAATGGACGGAATGAACATCAAATACCAACTTTTAAATAAAAATGTATTGCTATACGAATTGTTGGTAGATTAATATATTCAATACACTGTTTAAAACGTTTGGCTATTGTTTGTAATTGTTGTATTGTATTGTTTTTCAATTAATTACAACCATTTCAAACATTAAAGAACCAAAAAAAACAATGTGTTCAATATTTTATATAAATACAAAATTCCAAAACCAATTTTTGATGTGCATAAAAAAAATGCTTATTCATTGTAAAATGAATAAGCATTTTTTTCATCGTAATATCTAATATCGTAATATCTCAATATCTAATCTTAGTTCTTAAAATACGATTTTTCGTTCTTTTTTCCAGCATCAAGAATATCCATACGATTTTTGATTTCAGAAGATTCTGTCATCATATTCAAACGGATTAAGATTTCTTTCAAAGCGATTAAAGTATTTCTATCATTGGCATTGATAGATTCTGCTTTTTGGAAATAAGGCAAAGCCTGCTTGAAAACACCATTCATTTCTTCCTTCAATGCTTCGTATTTTTTTACACCAGCATCAGAATAATCATCGTTAAATTTGTTTAATGCCTCAGTATAACCAGCTGCTTTGTTGTAGTATGCAGCACCGACAGAGTAATTTGCATCAAAGTTGTTAGGGTCTTTTGCCAAAGCATCGCCATAAACCTTGTTTGCAGCATCGTTGTATTCTTTAACTTTTGCAGTATTTCCAGCTTTCAATTCCATGCTCGCCAAATTGTCATAAACGTTGCCTAAGGTAGTGTAAAGACCAATATTTTTAGGTTCTTTTTCGATGGCGATTTTCAACTTATCAATCAATTCGCTCAACTTATTTTCGCTAAGGTAGTAGTTGATTTGAGCAAACAACAAGTCCGTTGCGTTTGGATGTTTTGCAATACCTTCACTAAGCAATTTGATGGCTTCGTCTTTCTTTTTTTGACCAGACAAAATACCATAAAGTGCTGAGTAACAAGCTGCTTCGTCACCAAAATTTTTACCCAAAAGACTCTTGTAACTTGCTTCTGCTTCGGGCATCATATTAGCTGATTGCGCACAAAGTGCTGCATAATAAGTCAAAGTATCTGCTTTACCAGCTGACATTACATTTTTCTCTTTTGCAGCAGTCAAAGTAGTATTTGCTATCGCAACACCACCAAAAGCACTATACGCATTAGAGAAATCCTTGTTTGAATAACAATCCGCACCATAATTTTGAAGGCGATTTTGGTTGTCGCTCAAACCTTTGATAGCATCTGATTTTTCATATTTTTTCACCGCCAAAGCGTAAGCCTTCGTGAAAGCATTGTAAGCGTTCAAAGGTGCAGTAGGATTTGTAGCTTTTGCATCTTTTTTCAAACTGCGCATAATGTCGTCCTTGTTTGCCATTTCTGCATAAATATTACCAGCGGTAAGCCACGCTTCGTAAATATTGTTAGCATCCATTTTTGTGGCAGCATCAATTGCTGTTGCCGCTTCAGCCAATTTTGCGCCATTGCTTTGAGGGTCTAAAGAATAAGAACTGAATGCTTTTTTAGCATTTTTCAGTAATTTTGCAGGGTCAGTTTCCTGAGCAGAAAGGTTAAATGTGATAAAAGAAATCGCAACTAAGGATAACAATAGTTTTTTCATCTTTGCAAAAAATTAATTTTGTGTTATAAATCGTTTTTTTAGTATTTAGGACAAATCAAATTTTCAATGCCCAGTTATTTTCGGCAAAAATATGATTTTTCTATTCAAAAAATAATATTTTTCTTTAATATTCTTTTAAGACGTTAAAAGTATCGTTAAGTATATTTAAAAAATGTTAAAAAAAACGTTTTTTATAGTTAAAAATGAATATTTGTCACTATTTCTTTATAATCTAAATCGAATTTATTTATGCTTTAAAAGGATTTACAAAATAAATACTTAAATCCAACTTGTATATAAAAACAATAAAACAAAAAATGTTATAAAAAATGTTAGATTTTCATTATCTTTGCATTTTATAAAGAACTAAATTTTTTTAATTAGAGAAACTTCTGTATGTTAGATTATGGCAAATGAAAGAAAAACTGATTTTTTTATAGGAAAACTACTTGATTTAGCAAAGATTGAGCATACTCCTAATGGAAGTAGTATTAAAGAGATTCAAGATGCTATGAAGACTGCTTCTAAAAAAAGAACAGGAAAAGTTGGTTTTCCTGATATAGTAGGTAAGTCTAGGGATTTTGTTATTGTTATTGAAGATAAAGCTGATGTTGAAAAACAAGCTATATATGACAATGAGGACAATCAATTACTACTTGAAGATGCTACATCTACCATAGGATATGCTGAAAATGGTGCTTTGCATTATGCAAATGAAATTATAAAAAAAACCAATTTTACAAAAATATTTGCTTTTGGTTGTTCTGGTGATGAAAAACATCATATTATCAGACCCATTTATGTGGATGCAGTTACTTACAAATTACTTCCTAAAGTAGAAAATTTTGAAAATTTTTCAGAAAATAATATTGAAAAATACTATCGGGAGCAAGTTTTAGGAGAAACACCAGCAGAAACAGTTGAATTAGAAAGTATATTAAAAAAATCTGTTGAGTTACATGAGCTATTACGAAATTATGGTCAATTGAGAGATACTGAAAAACCTCTGGTAGTATCGGCGATTTTGTTAGCCTTAGCTGAAGATGAGTTTTTACTCAATTCCCTAAATGGAGATACAATAAAAACAGATGGTAAAAAAATATATGATGCACTTTCAACGCACATGGAAAGAGTAAGTGTTAGACCCGAAACAAAGAAAGAGCAAGTTCTGAGCCAGTTTAATATAATTAAAGATAGCACTCAATTAAATCAAATAGAAACGACATTATCTAAAACACCATTAAAATATTTTGCAGAATATATAAAAAAAAATGTATATTCAACAGTAAAAGCAAATTCCTCGGAAGATGTTTTAGGACGATTTTATGGCGAATTTATCAGATATAGTGGTGGAGATGGGCAAACTTTAGGTGTTGTTTTGACTCCAAAACATATTACAGAGTTATTTTGTGAATTGATAGAGTTAAAACCTGCTGATATGGTTTTTGATCCTTGTTGTGGCACAGGAGGTTTCTTAATTGCAGCAATGCATAATATGTTGGAGAACGCCAAACCTGAAGAAAAAGAGTTGATAAAGAAAGATAGGTTACATGGTATAGAAATACGTGCAGATATGTTTTCTATAGCTACTACCAATATGATTTTGCGAGGTGATGGAAAAAGTAATTTAATTAAAGATGATTTTCTTAAACAAGAGGTAGATGTTCTAAGAAAAAATAATTATACAGTAGGCTTTATCAACCCGCCTTATTCACAAGGAAAAGGGAAGGATATGGCGCATTTATCAGAGATTTCTTTTATTAAACATTTGTTAGATGGATTGGCTGATGGCGGACGTTGTGTTGCGATTATACCTCAATCAACAATGGTTGGAAAAACTAAAGAAGATAAGCAAACAAAACATAGAATTTTAGAAAAACATACTTTAGAAGGTGTAATTACCTTAAACAAAGAAACATTTTATGGTGTAGGAACGAATACTTGTATTGCTGTTTTTACAGCGCATAAGCCACATTCGCCAAAAAAATATTGTAAATTTGTAAATTATGATGATGATGGCTTTATTACAAAAAAACATATTGGGTTGGTGGAAACAGAGCGAGCAAAAGAGCGCAAGGCTCACTTAATTAGTTGTTGGCTACATGACGCTCCCGCACAAACTAAATTTATGGTAAAAACGACCATAGAACCCAGTGACGAATGGCTTCATTCTTTTTATTATTTTAATGATGAAATACCTAAAGAAGAAGATTTTGAGAAGACAATGGCAGATTACTTAACTTTCGAGTTTAGCATGATTGCTCAAGGCAAAGGTTATTTATTCGCAAATTCTAAATAATTATGGAAACCAATTTAAAAAATATTGACTGGAAAGAGTTTTTTATTGGAAAGATATTTAACATTCAATCTACAAGCAGTGGAATTGACAGAGCCAAGATTATTCCGAAAACGGGGACTATTCCTTACATCACTCGTTCCGAAAAAGCGAATGGATATGATTCTTTCATTAGTGAGCAAGATGAAAAATATAAAAAAAATGATGCTAATGTAATTACAATTGGCTTAGATACTCAAACTGTATTTTATCAACCTTACGAATTTTATACGGGTCAAAATATTCAAATTTTGACAAATCCAAACTTGAATAAATACAATGCTTGTTTTGTTATTCCTTTACTCAAAATTCAAATGAAAAAATTTAATTGGGGTGGAAATGGTGCAACATTAACAAGACTCAGGCGTAGTAAAATTATTATCCCATCAACAAAGGCAGGAACGCCTGACTTTCTTTTTATGGAAGAATACATAAAAAGAAAAGAAAAAGAGAAAATAGGGAATTACAAAGATTATCTTGAAAATAGAATTGAAGAATTTGAGCCAATTGAAAAAATTATTTCTTTTTCTGAAAAAAAATGGGCAGGATTTGAGATTAGAGATATTTTTGTAATAGATGCTGGTAAAAGGCTAACAAAAGCTGATATGAAAAAAGGTCAAACACCATTTATAGGTGCTTCTGATTCAAATAATGGAATTACAGAATATGTATCTAATATAAATAGTTCCGCAGATTCTAATGTTTTAGGTGTCAATTATAATGGTAGTGTAGTAGAAAATTTTTACCACCCATATCAAGCTCTTTTTTCTGATGATGTAAAGCGTTTTTCGCTGAGAAATCATCATGGAAATAAATATATTTATCTTTTCCTTAAAACCTTAATTCTAAAACAAAAAAATAAATATCAATGGGGCTATAAATTTAATGAAGATAGAATGTTGAAACAAAAGATTTTGCTCCCAATAGATACCAATCAAGAGCCTGATTATCTCTACATGGAGCAATATATGAAACAATTAGAATATAATAAACTGAATGGTTTTCTGAATAAGAAGATAGAACATTAAAATAATTATGACAGTAAGAGAATTACAAGTAGTCTATGAAGACAATCACCTCATTGCGGTGAACAAACCTCCTGGCGCACTCGCTCAAAAAGATGCGACAGGCGACGATATTTTAGCGGATGTCGTCAAGTTATACATCAAAGAAAAATATAAAAAACCTGGTGACGTCTTTCTTGGCATTATTCACCGTTTGGATAGACCGACAAGTGGCGTGACGATTTTTGCACGTACCACAAAGGCATTGGAGCGTATGAACAAACTTTTTGCTGACCAAAAAATCGGCAAAACGTATTACTGTATTACCCGTATGCGCCCCGAACCTTTGGACGGTAAGTTGCAGCATTATCTTTTGAAAGACAATATGAAAAATGTTGTCTATGCTTACGATGAGCAAAGCAAACGCAATGAAGGCTCTAAACTTTCTACTTTGGATTACGAACTAAAAGGCGACTTGGACGGTTATTTTTTATTGAAAATAAATCCTCATACTGGTCGTCAGCATCAGATTCGTGTGCAATTGTCCAAAATGGGTTGGCCCATCGTTGGTGACTTGAAATACGGTTCAAAGGAAAAAGCGGAAAATGACCGTATGATTTACTTACATTGCCGCAAAATTGATTTTGAACATCCCATCAAAAAGGAACATATCAGAATCGAGGCGGGTTTTCCGAACAGCCATCTTTGGAAAAAAGTGGGAAAATTAATCGAGTAATTTTTATTTATGTCAAAAAACACAATTTTAATCTTTATTTTTTTACTTTTTTTTTCTATTTTTATAAAAAAATTTGTTGCAGATATTTACACAGTTCCGACGGCTTCGATGCTGCCAACTTTGGAGATAGGCAAAAAAATTTTGGTACAAAAGTGTTTTTTCAGCATTGAAAAAAATGATATTTTAGCATTTCGACTGCCTCAGAATTTAGAAGAGAAACTTATCAAACGCTGCGTAGGATTGCCTTTGGATACGTTGCTATTAGATGAAAAAAAAGAATATTTTTTAAAAGAAAAATCAATACAAATCGCTGACAATCAGTTTTTTGTAATTCCTAAAAAAGGATTGACGATTGACATTGATTTAAAAAATATGCGTTTTTACAAGCCTTTAATCGAGCAATCCGAAGATGGACAAATAGGCATTATTGGCGCACAACTTTACATCAATGGTGAAGTCAAAAGCACTTATACTTTTCAGCAGAATTATTATTTTATGTTGGGTGATAACCCTTCTGAATCTTATGATTCTCGACAATGGGGCGTAGTGGCGGAGAAGTTTATTTTTGGAAAAATGAGGTAAGAATAAAAAACAACAGCCAAACACCATGTATTTGCATGGCGTTTGGCTGTTATCGTTTTTGATTTGCTTCTTTTAAACTTTGCGTTGCAGTATAGGAAATCTTGAAAAGGAGATTTACTCTCCTAATGTATTTACACCTAAAGAATTAAGTGTTTCCATATTCAAGTTACCCGCAGGGAGATTATTGTTAATTTGGTATTGCTTCAAAGCAGTTTGTGTTTTCACACCCAAAACACCATCAACTGGCCCATCATACAATCCCTTATCTTTCAAAGATTGTTGTATTCTTGAGATATTAGGCGTTGTTGTTTTACTACTACAAAGAATCTCCGTCCAAACAGAATATCCTCCTTGTTTTACTAAACGTTTTTCTTGTACCGTTTTGTAGACAGCTTCTACAACAACTTCACTTGCACTGGCTGGCTGAACTACTACTCGACGGTTTATAGTTCTGTATTCCGCAGGAATAGTGATTTGTTCTGTACGAGCTGGCTGATCAACGACTCTTTTGGTGATAGTCGTAAATCGAGCAGGAATAGTGATTTGTTCTGTACGAGCTGGCGTTACCTCTTCTTGATAAGTTTCCGTACGGTACTTTGCAGGAACTTCTTCAAAACAGACTACATAGCAATCCTCAGGGTTTTTAGAAAAACAGTTAGGTGCTTTCTGTTTTTTTACCCATTCTCCGTGTGCTTCTGTTACTAAAATCTGACGAGAAGCGGTGCGGTATTGTGCGGGTACTGTTTTGATTTCAGTACGTTCAGCCTCTTCAACAATCTGTTCCGTTACACTTTTGTAAGTGGCAGGGATATTTTTGTAGGAAATAGAACTTTCACGAACCAAGATTTGCTCGCTTTTAGTATCATATTCTGCTGGTACTTTTACAATTTGCTTGTAAGAAGGCTTTACCAAAACCGAAACATTTACCGTTTCGTATTGGTCAGGAATATGACATTTTGCGTAGCACTTGCCATACTCGTGATTGGCAGGCAGGTCGCTAAATGGTACGTCTTGTGAATGAGTTTGAGCATTAATTGCTCCTTGTAAAAGCATTGTTGCACCAGCAATAAGAAAAGTAAGTTTTCTCATAATAATTGTTACTTGTTTTTAATAAAATGAAAAATTATGTTTTATATTTTTTGAGGTAGATAGTCAATATATAATGTAATTTAATTATTTAGTGACATATCAAATAAAAAAATTTAATCAAGGTGTATTAAAGACGTACTTAGTTTATAAAAGTAACATAATTATTTTCGTTTTTTTAACAATACTAATTTAACTGGTTTTTTAGAAGTTTCTCGTGTATCCAATTTTTAAAGACAATGGAGAACCAGGCGTAAAATGCAATTCACTCACGGGCATTTTATCAAAATTTGTCAAGTAACTTTCTGTATCAAACTGAGCTTCATTCCAATTTGTATTCAATAAATTTTCAACGCTTAATGAAATTTTATTTTTCTTATAAAAATAATTTACATTAAAATCAAAAATAGTATAACCTTTTGCGATGACAGTATTGGCTTCATTGGCAGGTCGAGCCGAGATATGACGAACTTGCAAGCTGCTTTCCAATCCAAATGGGCTGCGATACAGCAAGCCACCCGTGGCGGTAGCCCGTGGCGCAAGCGGAATCAAATAATCTTCTTTCAAACGCTTTCCAAACGCTTTTTCAATCAAAATACTATTGCTCAAATTTACATCAACATTTGCTGAAAATTGCTCGCTGATTTTCCAGCGTGTACTCATATCTATTCCAAAACGACGAGATGCACCGTTGTTTTCTGTCGTTCCTTCGTCGCCAATAAAAACCAATTCGTTGTCAAGATTCAATGTCCAAAAAGCGATATTTATCAATAGTTTTGAACTTGGTCGTAGCGATAAACCAAGTTCTGAACCCCAAGCTGCGGGCAATACGTGATTGGTTTTATCTTGTACAACCGAGCGTGCATCATTGCTGTGAAAACCTTTTCCAATATTAAAAAATATTTTATATCTATTTGATAATGAGTAGTTTAAGTTTATTTTTGGCAAAAAAGCATATTGATAATTTTTACCCGAATAATTTTCTCTTGTTGCGTCATAAGGCAATTTATCACTTACATCAAACAACATCAATTGGTTTCTAAGCCCGATTTCTGCTCGAAATTTTGGGGTCAAAGCGATTTCGTCTTTGACATAAATGGCTATATTTTGCTGATTGATTTTTGCTTTGGCAACATCATCTAAACGACTTCTCCGTACCGCATTAGACAATTGATTTTCTATAAAATCAGCTCGCAAATTTGCACCAAAAGTAATATAGTTTTTTCCTTTTTCAAAGGCATATTTTGAGTTCCAACCGACGATTTGCCGATTGTCGATTTGCTCGATTTCGTCGCCATTGATGCTGTCACGGAGAAAAAAAGTAAAATTTGAAAACAATTGAAAATCGTATTTTGAATAATATATTTGGCTTTCAAATTGTTGATTATCAATAATTTTTGTAAAAGTCAAGGAAGCATTTTGCCGTCCAGTATTGCCGCCTTCACTGTTGTCAATATATCCAAAACGGTCAATAAGTTTTGCTGTAATGGCACGTTCTGGAATTTGTCCAGAAGCATCCCAAGTGGATTTGAAAGTCGTTAGCAGCAAAGCGATTTTGGTGTTTTGATTGGGTTTAAAAACCGTTTTCGACATCAAATTGTGTCGTATAAAATTTTGAGGTTCGTTGAAATAGCCTTTAGCAAAAATACTTTCTCCAATAAAATAAGAATTGATTTTATTGTTTTTAAAAGGCAATTCATAAGCCAATAAAGCTCGGGAAGAGGACAAAAAACGCTGACTTGGTGTACTTGCAACATCAATTTGAGCTATATTGCGCTCCAATTTATCCAACGTTTTGAAAGAAATTGCACCAGCTGTAGCGAAATCGCCTTGTTCTGCAAAATAAGTTCCTTTTTGAATCTCTACATTTTTGACCGCTTCGGGTGTAAGAAAATGCAAATCCAAATATCCTTGTCCGTGACCGTGCGAAGGCATATTGACAGGGATTCCGTCCACAAAACTAGCCACATCTGTTCCATGATCGCAATCAAAACCACGAAGAAATATTTGCTCGGCTTTGCCACCGCCAGCGTGCTGCGCAATGAACAAGCCAGGCACAATTTTTAACATATCTTGTGCAGAATTTCGTGGTCGAAGCTCAAAATCTAAGGTGTTTAGGATTTTTGAGGAAGCTGCCGAAATACTTTTTTCAGCTTTTACCACAACATTATCGAGGTCAAAACCATCAATAGAAAGCGTGAGTTCTACCTCCGTTTCTACTTGGGTTTTTACGTTAATGCTGACTTCTTTTTGTTTAAAGCCTTCTTTTTGCAAAATCAATGTATAGCGTTCACCAACCTTTAGATTAGGAAAGTAAAAAACACCATTTTTATCTGATGTTGCTTGTTTTTCGCTGTTTTCAAGTAAAATAAGAACACCTTGAATGGGCATTTCTACAATATTATCTTTGATAATGCCTTTTATCTGAGTAGTTTTTTCATCGTTTGCCAATAAAAAAGTACTAAGAAAAAGAAATGTAAGTAGTAGTGTTTTTTTCATATCTAAAATTCATTTTTTGTACTTTTATATACGTTTCAAAAAAGGTATTTGGATTTTTGATTATGTCAATTTTTTCCGATTTACATACCAAGTTCCCATTGCCAAAATCGCAATTTCTATCAACAAAAAATGTGCATATTGAGGTATTTTTTCCAATAAAACAGCAATAGGATTTGCACTTTCTGTAAAACGCTCGTGTATCCAAGCGGCTGCGGCAATCATCGCTAAAATCGAAAAAATTATCCTAAAAATCTTATAAACAAGCAATGATTTACTACAAATAATCAATAAAAAAGGCAGTACCAGTAGCATTACAAACAATTGCATGGCTTCAATACCGAGGTTGAATCCTAAAATACTCAACGCCATTTGCGAAGCTGAAAGCGGCATATTGGAAAGCGTATCCGAAAATGCCAAGCCGTGAATCAAACCAAAACCTGCGGCGATGTATATTTCTTTTTTGTAAAAAATAGGAAAAATAGCATGAACGGCTGAAATAAAAATCGAAAATGCAATCGTGATTTCTATCCAACGACTCGAAAATGGAATCCAACCCAACGTGCCTAACAATAATGTAACGGAATGACCAACGGTAAAAGCGGTAATAATACGCAGCAATTTCCAAAAACTATATTTCAAGCCACCATAATCTGTCCAACGTTTTCTATCCACCAAAAGCGGTGCTGGCAATAGTAAAACGAGTAAAAACAATAAGTGATCAGTGCCTTCGGCGATGTGAGAAATACCCAATTTGAAGATTGCGATAAAACCTTTCCAGTTGCTTCCTTCGCCACAATTGACAGAAAAAGGTTTGATTGTATTACTTGGAATATCCAAACTTATAACACCGATTTGTGCTGTATTTTCGCCATAAATTCCTGATTTCCAATCGTTTCGTATCGAAATTAAGATTTCGTGTGTAATGACTTGATGCAAAACAACATCGTAAAACAAGTCAAAGTTTCGTAGATTTTCCTTTACGTCGGGCAACAATTTTATGTTCGCCACGAGTTCTTTGTAATCGCCACTTTCGGCTTTTGTTGCATCAGCAAGCGCAATTTCTCCAACATCAATCGTCCAGTTTTTTACTTTAATATGGTTAAAAATATAAGCTCTAATAGCGGTTTTATTATTGCTCAAAAGCTGTTCGGCAGATTGAGAAGCATCAAGATTCATCGCCAATTGCAGGTCGCTAAATGGAATTTGCGCTTCCATTACAACTTGATTTTCGCCAATGTCTAATAATAAAATTGTGTTTGGCATTTGATGCGCTACCGCAAAAAACGGTAAAAAAAAGAATAATATTTTTATTAAAGTTATTGGTTTCATTTATTTTATTGACAATATTAAAGAAAAAGTGTATTTTTGCAAAAAAAATTTATCATGCGTAATTTTGAAAATTGGGAAACCCAAGACTTAGAAATTGAGTTTGGATTATACCGCAATTATAATTCACAACTTTTGGAAGAATGGCTTACAGCCACGACTACTCTTGACGAATATGAAATGAAACGTGCCAATCGCTTGAAAGAGAAATTTTTTAAATTTTCTGACTATTGGAACGAAGACGAACTCAAAATGCAAGGTATTAGTCCAATCATTGATTTAGTAGATTACAACGCTGACGGTTACACCGTTTTTTCCAATCGGCCACTCTCTGCAACAATCAATGGTATTGAATTGGGCGGTCGTGTAGATTTTTTGATTTCCCAAGGACACCAAAAACCTATTCCTCCTTTTTTTTTCATTCACGAATACAAGCAAGAAACAAAAAAAGGGTCATCTGATCCCAAAGGACAATTGCTATCGGAGTTATTGGTTGCTCAATTCAACAACAAAGAAGAGTTCCCTCTATACGGTTGTTATGTCGTAGGAAGAAACTGGTTCTTTGTCATCTTACAAGGCAAAGAATATGCTGTAACCAATGCAATTAACTCCTCTACTGATGATATTATAAAAGTAATTGCAATGCTGCGAAAAGTAAAAAATAATATTTATAAAATATTGAAAAACAAATAGTTAATTAGTGAACGCTATTTTTTCATAACAGTTTGAAAAAATAGCGTTCACTCTTATCTTTTTAAAAATTTCCACCGTAATCGCCTTTTCTATCTCTCCAAACCGAGTGCGGATGCTGTCCCGAAAGTACGATTCCGCCTTGCGAGTTGTACTCAATCCAAACGCTTGGTCCATCAATGCGGACATAATCGCCTTTGGTTGTCATTCCTGTTGTTCCTGTATAACTGATGTAAGTGTCGTCTAATTCTGTGGTATATTGTGCCAAAATCTTTGTCGCTTCATCGTCTTTGGTATCATTGACATAGGTTTTTATTGCTTCGAGTACCAATTTTTTCTTTGCTGCATCTAACGTGCCTACTTTTACACCAAGTTTTGTAGTTGGAAACTGACCGTCTTTTCCAGGACCCAGTACTATATCGCCAAAAGAAGTACTCAATTTTGCACTCGCCAATTCCGTTGTAGAAAGTCCCGAAAGCATCGCTGAAAATGCTTTTTGCTCTTGTAGCATTGGCTGAACAGATGCGCCATTGCTGGTAAAAGCATCAAACGGCTCAATGGCACGAAATGAAGGAGTTGCACCTGTCACTGCTCCGTTTTTGAAGGTAATCGAAACCGCCAAATGGTGTCCGCCTGTTTGGATTTGCCACGTTTCCGTCATGGAAGGTGTACCTAAAAAAGCAATGTAATATTGCCCTTCGCCATAAGCCGAACCGCCTCCATTGTTAAAAAGATAAGTGTCAGCTGCCAAAAGTTGGTTGTACTCCGCAAAACCTTCGTTGGCACTTGTGCCTAAGATTTCTTGTAAAAGTGCTTTCGCTGCCGCTAATTGTTTGGCATTCATATCGCCCAATCGCATACCCAAACGAGCGACCATTGTCACGGGTAAATTAGACCATTTTTTAGCATTTGCTGCTGTGTAATCGAGCTGAACCGTTGCTTGTTGCGCAGCACAAAGTTCTGCTTTTAGGTTTTCAGAAAGGCAAACAATTTTTGCTATTCCTTTCAAGCTACTACAATCTTTTGATGTTCCCGAAGGCGTTTCACAAAGCGTTGGCGTTATTACGCTGTCGTCTTTACAAGCAAACACCATACAGATACTTACGAGGATTATGAGGATTGAGATTTTTTTTAGCATAATTTTTTTAATTTTTTGATTGGTAATTTAAAAAATGAGTAGGCGTTTAAAAATAATCGGAATTTTTTATCGTTGCAAAAAACAACATAAGTGACTGACTAAAAGGAAGTTACGTTGTTATTTTTCACAACGACTTAAAGAAAAAATCCCGTTTATTTTAGCACAACGACTTATAGCACAAATCATAGAATTTGCGCCATGTAATATTTATTGTTGCAATTTACATTACAATTTCGTCAATTTTCTTGTCGCTATTTTCACGCCTTCGCTTGTTTTCACTTCTAAAGTACAGTTGTACATTCCCGTTGGCAAAGCATTCAAATTCAAAGAAATTTGATGATTTCCGCTAGTGAAATTGCTTTTTTGCGTAGTCAAAACTCTTCTACCCGTCATATCTGTAACATTTATTGTCACGTTTCCATTTTGGTCTAAACCTAAATCAATCGTTGCGTTATCAGCAACTGGATTAGGAAAAACAGTAAATTTGACTTCAAAAAGTGGTAAATTTACAAGACCAACCGTTTGACCATAATTATAATCGCCTTTGCGGTCACGCCAAACAGAGTGCGGATGATTCTCCGTTTTGATGATAATTCCACCTTGCGTATTGTACTCAATCCAAACACTTGGCCCGTCGATACGGATATAATCGCCTTTGGTTTCCATTGTGCCAGAACCAGCGAAAACAACGTAGGTTTCGTCTAATTCTGCTTGGTATCGTCCCAAAATGACTGCTTCATCTTCTGCATTGAGGTCATTCGTATAGGTTTTTATAGCATTTAAAATCAATGTTTTTTGTGCTGCTGATAATGTACCAACTTTAATTCCTAATTTTGTTGCAGGAAATTGATTGTCTTTTCCTGGACCTAACAAAACATCATTGAACGATGTAGAAGCCTTTGCTGTAGGTACTTCTGTACTTGAAAAACTTGCAATAACGGCTGCAAAAGCTGCTTTTTCTTGCAAAATTGGTTGATAAGTCACGCCCGCTTGCGTGAAAACGCCCGAAGGCTCAGAAGAACGAAATGCAGGAGTTGCACCAATGATTTTGCCGTTGTTATAAGTATTCGCAACGCTGTGATGATGTCCGCCAAATTGGATTTCAAACAAACCTGTTTTGGCAGGCGTGCCTAAAAATGCCATAAAATAATTGCCTGCGCCATAACCTGCGCCACCGCCAATTGAGTTCAGATAATCATCAGCAGCCAAAAGTGCCATCAATTCAGCATAGCCTTCATTTGCAGCAGTGCCTGTCATTGCTTTCAATAGTTCTTTTGCCGCAGCCAATTGTGTAGCATCTAATGTGCCAAATTGTATTCCTATGCGCTTTTTGTACAAGGATTGTGGTAGATTAGACCACTTTGCAGCATCTGTCAATGTGTAAGGCAATTGAACAGTTGCCAATTGCGCAGCGGAAAGTGTTGCTTTGAAGGCATCAGCCAAGCAAACGATTTTGTCAATTCCTGTCAAATTTTCGCACGCCGCAGGCGGTGGAGAAAAAGTAACTTTTTCAGGTTTTTTAAAAGCCATTAGAGCCAACATAGCTACGGCAAAAACGCTTAGGGTAATTTTAAATTTCATTGTGAAATGGATTTTGATTAAAAAATATTTAAATAATATTGAGTTTATTTGAGATTTTTCTCTAAAAAATCAAACACTATATTTAGATTTTCTTTGCTACCAAATTGCTTATCGCCATGTTCTGCATTGGGCAAATAAGTAGTTTTTACTTTACTTTCCCCTAACACTTTTTCCAATTTTTGGCTAAAATTGATAGATTGTTCTGTTGGTATTAACTTATCCGAAGTACCATGTTGAATTAAAAAATATGGATTACTTGCATTTATGTAAGTTTCAGGATTTGCCATTTTTATTTTATCAAGGATGGTCGTAATTTGTGCGCCCATAAGTTTACTTTCTGGCGATTGTGCATCATTATGATCAGGTTTTCCTTTACCACTTGCCTTAAACTGTTCATCTAACTGCAAAAAATCAATTGGGCCAAACCAATCCACAACTGCTTTCACATCACTGGTAGCTTTTCTATTAGGCATATTTTCAGTATCAAAAACAGAATTACCACTTGTCGTACCCGCCAAAGCAGATAAATAACCACCCGCTGAACCACCCCAAACTGCCACTCGACTGCTATCTATATGGTATTGCGCAGCATTGGCTTTTATAAAACGAATAGCCGCTTTCACATCTTGGATTTGAGCAGGAAAAATTGCCTCTCCACTCAGTCTGTAATTGATGCTTACCACTGCATAACCTCGCTGTAAGCCTTCTAACATAGGTGTCAGTTGGTCATCTTTTTTGTCGCCAAATAAAAAAGCTCCACCGTGGATAGCTATAATTACAGGAAATTTATTTCCCTTTTCGGGCAGATAAATATCTAATTTTTGAGCCTCAGATTGATTGTGATAGGCAACATCTAAATACTTGTTTTGAGTAGTTTGAGTATTCATTGTTTTTATTGTTTTTTGGCAAGAAAATAACACCAACACTAAACAAAAAGATAAAAAAATATTTTTTTTCATTACAAAAATTTTGGTTTTTAATTTCTTGTAACTGTTTATACTAGAGTGAAAGTGATTTTCGGGGTCATTATTTCATAATGTATTGAAAGTCAATAGCTGTAATTTTTTCCAATCCGAAAATCACTTTCACTTCAGTATAGCACTGTAGGCGGAAGCTCCTGCTTACGTCAAAACTATTGGGTATAAATTCAGCCAAGCTGGAGCTTGGCTCTACTATAGCCCCGAAATCTCTATAATGCTAAACAGTTACAATTTCTTACTGATTTCAAGTTGCTTTATATAAATACAACTTGACGTATGTAATCTTTATTTTATATAACACGTCAAAATTAGATAAAGAGTTGCTTACGCAGAAGTACTATTCGATAACTACCTTTTTATTTTCGATAACTAAATTAGCTTGATTCTTTTTTCATCGTACTTTTGCGAAAAGAAAATGATGATAAAAAAAATTAATACCAATATTCTTCTTATTCACACGCTATTTTGGGTGGTTTATTTTTGCTTTTTCATGTATCAACTTACACCGAGAAATAATGATTTTGGTGTAATCGGAAAGCCGAAAATGATGCTATTGCCACCGTCAGAAATAAAAGAAAAACCTGCTCATGCAGAAGGTTTAGAGCTACCAAAACCACTTCATGCACACCATTTTATCATAAATATTATTGATGTAATTGTCCATGTTTTAATGATGATGATTTTGGCATACAGCAATTATTCTTTTTTATTACCTGCTTACTTGAATAAAAAAAGCAGTAGAATAGCTTATTTGAGTAAAGTATTACTGCTTTTTGTTGTTTGTATTTTCACGCTTGTTTCACTAAAATCACTATTGCGAAACGAATTTTGGGACTTTGAAAACTCCTTGTTTTTCAAAACAAGTTTTATTATTGAGTTATCGCTGAGTGCGCTTTTTCTTGTGCTTTTTGTAAGCCTTCTCAAATTTTTAGAAAATTATGTTGAAGTAGAAAAACAAAAGAAAGACATTGAAAATGAACGACTTAGAAATGAATTAGCTTTACTCAAAGCCCAAGTTAATCCGCATTTTTTGTTCAATGTGTTCAATAATCTTTATGCATTATCGCTTGAAAATTCTCAAAAAACACCTCAGATTATTGAAAAATTAGCGCAAATTATGCGCTATACACTATACGAAAGTAGTAGTGAAAATGTCGCCTTAGAAAAAGAAGTTACTTTGGTTGAAAATATTATTGATTTGGAGCAACTACATTTAGGCGATGCTATTGGAAGGATTATTTTTAAAAAGGACATTGACAAAGAAAATACTTATAAAATTGCGCCAATGATATTGATTACTTTTCTCGAAAATGCCTTCAAACATGGTAGTAAAGGCAAAGCAACTGACATCAATATTTCATTGAAAATAAAAGACAATACATTGATATACAATATTATAAATGCAAAAGACGATAGTTTTATTAAAGTAGAAAAATCAGGTATTGGTCTGAAAAATGCACAACGACAACTCGAACTTTTTTATCCCAACCAATATATTTTGAATGTCAATGAAAGTGATGCCAAATATGAAGTAACCTTAACGTTAAAAATAACATCATCGACACCTTGACCGTTGCGGTAAGGCATTAACAAAAACAAATGCAAAAAATAAATTGTATCATCATAGACGATTCCGCCTTAGCGAGAAATCTACTGGAAAGGCATATCGCACAAATAACTGATTTTCAATTGATTAAAACTTTTGAAAACGGAGTGGAAGCCAACATTTTTTTACAAAAAGAAGCCATTGACCTTATTTTTTGTGACATTGAAATGCCTAAAATCAACGGTATTGATTTTATAAAAAACCTTGAACCAAAGCCTTTTGTTATTTTTACAACGGCTTACTCGGAGTATGCTGTGGAAGGTTTTGAGTTAGGTGCGGTAGATTATTTGCTTAAACCAATCACTTTTGAGCGATTTCAAATCGCTGCCGAACGTGCCGCAGCACGTATTATCTCCTTAAACAAACCCGAAGTGCAAGATTTTATATTTTTAAAAAGCAACGGTAAGCAAGTCAAAGTTCAATTTAAAAATATTTTATACCTACAATCCAAAGGTGATTACATGACCTTTTTTTTACAAGATAAAAAAATAACCGTATTGGAGCGTATGAAAAAAATAATTACACAACTTCCTGAAAATCAATTTATTAGAATACATAATTCTTATATTGTCAGTATTCATCAAGTCAGAGTATGGCATAAAGAAAAGTTAGAAATTGCAGCTATCGAACTTCCTATCAGTGAGAAATGCCGCAACGCCGTGAAAGCTGTATTTAAATAAAAAACCAGTTACAATCGCTATGATTATAACTGGAAATGAAGAGTTTTATAGATTTAGTTGTCATTTTACGAATTTATTACCTTCGCTCGTTCTAATAATTCTGCTTTTTTGCAAGCTGTTTTCAAGGCAACTGCTATGTATTTTTTAGCCATTGCGACATCGCCTTTTTTATAAAAACACCAAGCCAATGTTTCGTTTGCTTCGATATTTTCAGGGCGGCGATTGTATTCTCTAATCGCACATTTGAGTGCCTCGTCTGCATTGTTTATTTTAAGAAAAGCATAAGCTAATTCTTTGTCTGCATAGTGACCTTCGTCAGGGTTTTTGTCATCGCTATTGGCGTGTTCTTGCAACATAAGTATCACATTTTGAGCATTTTGTATTGACTTTTCTTTTTCATTGTTTAATAAATAAAGGTCAGTCAGCTCGTCGCCAATCGCATAATCTTTTACCATTTTTTGTGCTTGTTCAAAGTATGAAATGGCTAACTTATAGTTCTTTTTTTGTTTTTCCAAACGCCCAATTCCCATGAGTGCATAAGGATAATTTTCACGGATAGAGAGTGATTTTTTATATTGAAAAGCAGCATTTGTAGTGTCGCCAATGTTTTCATATAATTGACCTAATTGGCAACGAGTCCATTCGGTTTGTTCGAGTGCAGGATAGCCACTTTCGAGTGCCATACGCATGGCATCAATCGCTCCTCTTTGGTCGCCAAAAATCTCCCGTAAATAAGAAACTCGAGTGTAAGAACGTAAATCTGGACGAGTGGCAGACATTTTATCTGCCATTTTTACAGCTTCGTCATAGTTGCCGAGTTCTACATAAGCATCACATAAAATACCATAGACAAAGGCATTGTTTGGATTGATTTTTACGGCTTCCTGAGCGATTTTTAGACCATCTTGGAAGTGGTGTTGTGACAGCAAAACCGTTGCTTTGCAACACATTGCATCAAAATTTTGTGGCTCTTTTTCCAACACTTGATTGAGCAATTTTACACTTGCTTCGTCGTAATAATCATGGTCGCCCGTGACACGTCCTTCTTGAATATACGCCATGGCGAGTTGCAATTTAGCCTTATTATCATTTGGATTTACCTTTATTTTATCCAAAAGTGTAGCGACAGCATTTTTAGTATTGAGCCATTCGCCTTGTAATGATACTTGTACGACACGTTCTTTGAGTGTTGGAATGGTATCTTTTTTCTTGTCAGATGCAATGAAAATGTAGCCCAATGCTATCATTGAAACTGTTATAAATATGGAATAGAATATTTTTTTCATATAAAAGACCTCCTAAATCCTCCAAAGGAGGACTTGCCAATGTGATGTAAAGACCTCCTAAATCCTCCAAAGGAGGACTTCAAACGTAGAGGCGAATTGTCATTAAAAGACCTCCTAAATCCTCCAAAGGAGGACTTGCTAATGTAGAGGCTAATTGTGATTGTTTTTTATTTTTTGTAAAAATATCAGGCATTTCAAAGTTAATTAAAATGCCTGATGTTTCAAATTTATTCCTGCCCAAAAAGTCCTCCCATCAGGGGAGGATTTAGGAGGGGCTTCTTACTTCGTATGCACCAATTTTACTGTCTGTACTGCACCACCATTCACAAACAAAGTTGCGATGTACGTGCCATCTGTAAGATTATTAGGCTGCCACTGTAGTTCGTAATCACCAGCTTGTTGGTTTTCATCTTTAATCATTTCCACCATACGACCATTCATATCATAGATTCTGATTGCAATGCGTGCATTTGTTGTTGTATGGTATTTGAAAGTTGTGCTTGCAGAAAAAGGATTTGGATAATTTTGCAACAATACTGCTACTGGTGCGCTAACACCTACGCCCGAATTTTGCACATCTTTTAGTGCAGTTGTTTTTGCAGGCGTACAATTACACTTGTCATAACCGCTACGAGGAGCTGCCGTATAAGGGAAATTTGCTAAAAAAGTAGTATCATTTTTCTCCACACCAGTTGTGTAACCCAATACACCCAATAAACCTGGAGTTAATGGACTTTGACCTAATTTTCTATCATCATACCACAAACCAACTGCTGCCAAAGCTGCACCAGCTACCGCTTGTAACTCAATACGAGTAACATCATCTTCTAAACGGCGACCATTCGGAAAGCCATCCATGTTCGGGATAAATTGCAATGCCGTAGAAGTATTGTATGCAGGGTCTGTCAAACCTAAAACTGCTGCATTGATGATACCCATTGAACTAAATTTAGGGTCGTTACGGGGCGTTATTGGGACAGCCATATTCAAACGCAACATATCACCAAAAGTAGGTAAGAAGTTGTTAATGAATGGTTTACCAGGCGACAAAGGATTTCCGTCAGTCTTTCCAGTAGCCAATTGGTAAGGAGCTAAATTAGGTACACCTGTATAGAAAATCGGTAATAAATCCGCAGAACGAGGTTGTCCTTTACGCAATAAATAATTGCCAAAAACAGCATCGTCTAAAGCTGTACCTTTTGTTGCAGCATGACCTTTGAGAACGAAAAGACCGTCTTTTGTGTTTCCAAAATCAACTTTTCCAAGTACGGTTTCAGAAGCACGTTGAATACGTAATTTTTTCATTGCAGGAACAGCCGTTCCAAACAACGCATCGTCCATGTAAAGCCCCAATTCTGGATTGGTAAAATGCTTTTCCATTGTCGCATCTTCCGTGTAAGGAGTCAAAGCGTTCCATTTGTCTTTGTCACCAATTGGAATAACCGCCTCATTGGTCAAAGGCATACCCAAACGAGAAACTTGTACCCAATCGCCACTTCCAACTGGCTTACCACCAGTTTTGCTCAAAGTAGTGATTTGCTGGCGGCTTGCAGAAGCCCAAACGCCAATCACATAATCCGCATCTAAGATATTTTTAGCGGCAGAAACAACTTTTCCGTCTTTTTGCAAGGTTTCGATAGGAATTTGCATTGCAATGACGTGAACATTTTGACAAGCAACGCCATCAATTGGAGCATCGTTTCCTTTGCCCCCTGCACGGGTTTGACCGAGGTCAAAAATACCACCTAAGTCCACAAAGAAAGGATCATCAGCTGGGCCGCAATAGATGGTTTCGCCGCCAGTTCCTGTCGCTTGTGTAATCGCACTGGTCATTAGTTCGGTATATTTTTTGCCTAATCCTAAACCAGGCGTTTCGATGGAACGAGGCCCGATGTTTGGTGGAGGAACAACACCACTTGCGATAATTGTTGTAAATGCGCCACCTGCAACACTTTTTTCACATTTGTAAGTCGTTTTTAGGTTTTGCTTGCCCAGACGAATGTTAAAAAACGTAGTAGGGTCTTCATTGGTTTGATTAAAAGTAAAACGATACGTGATGTCGTCGCCAGTCGTTGTCGTTTTATTTTTTACGTGAACTTCATAGCGGACATTTTCACCAAAAGAAGCATAATTGGGTCCGCCTTGTGGCAATTGCATTGGCACATAAGAAGCGATAACCGTCACCGTATTTGGCTTATCAGGACTACGAAAAGCATACAAATCAGCGTTGTCTGCCAAAGGGTCGTTAGCGATAAGTGGTGCTTCACGGTGGCTTGATGCCTGTAGAGTGTTGGTTTGATTGCCGTAAAAAAGCACAGCCGTAAGCGTTCCAAACGCCGCCAATGCCAAGGCAAAAAAGTTGAATTTCTTCGTCATAAGTGAATTTTTAAAAAATGATTTAAAATATTTTTGTAATACTATCACTTACGAGAGCAAAGGGGTATTTGGATTTTTTAAATTAAAAAAAAATGTAATTTTTTCAATCGAGTAGGAGGCTGCCGATTAATTCGGCAGCCGTCCTCTCACACCACCGAGCGTACCGTTCGGTACTCGGCGGTTCATTAGGAACGTTATTTAT
>JAYWHK010000220.1:0-22281 GCA_043777755.1 Saprospiraceae bacterium | reverse complement strand
AGATACGGAACATTTCATCAGACCAACGCATTCCATTTGATACAATATCCATTTGCCAATTGCCAAAATGCCCCATTTTTTGAGCTTCTTCGTAGCGTTTTTCAGTAAGAGACAAACTTGTAGCGGTTTCTTCTAATTTTTGTAAAACAGAAGACCGTTGAAGCGAATAACGTATAACACGACCTAAAATCTTGCTATCGTATTGTCCTTTCACCAAAAAATCTTGCGCACCAGCTTTAACTGCTTGATTTCCAATAATTTCATTATTTACACCAGTAAGTACGACCACAGGTATTTGTGGAGCTTTTTCCATATAGCGAGTAAGTGTCTTAAAACCACTGCTATCAGGCAAGGAAAGGTCTAACAATACCAAATCAATCTCTTCATTGTTGATAATGTCCATTGCATCAAAAAAGGTTTCTGCATGAAAAATGTCCACTTTTTGTGACGCATCTTCAAGGTTTAATTTGGCAAGATGAGCATCAGCCGCATTGTCTTCTACCAATAAAATACTTAGTCTGCTTTTTGAATACATAATGTGTTAAGGGTATAATTGTTGTAAAAATTGTTCACCTATAAATATAAGGCTTTGGGTTGTATCTTTGAATATTTTTTTAGCTGACTTCTACTGGACTTTTGTCAATTTTATATCATCGTCGGGAGTATGGCAGTACTCAACCAAAAATCTTCAATTCTTTGGATTATTTCAAAAAATTTATCAAAATCAACAGGTTTGTTGATGTAACTATTGACATGAAAACTATAGCTTTTCAAAATATCTTGTTCTGCCGTAGAAGTGGTTAAAACCACCACAGGAATCCTTCTCAAAAACTCATCTCCTTTGACTTCTTGTAACACTTCACGTCCATCTCTTTTGGGTAAGTTCAAGTCCAATAGGATTAAATCTGGTGTTGCAGCGTGTTCGTAAGGAGGAAATTTTCTTAAATAATTAATTCCTTCCACGCCATCGGTTGCAACATTTAACACAATAGAAAGAGAACTTTCTTTGAAAGCTTCTTGTGTCAAACGAATATCACCAGGGTTATCTTCTATCAACAAAATCTGAATTGGTCTTGTTTTCTGTGCCATTTTTATGTATTATTATTGTTGTAATTGGTATAGATGAATTAAAAAAGTAAATTATAAAGTTCTGATTATCAAAAAAATATTGAAGGTTTTGAATAAAATTTCTATAAATGTACTCATTGGAAAAATGATATAAAATTTCTTTTGTAACTTTGCACTTTCAATATTTTGTCACATCAATCAGTAAATTATGCAAACACTAAGCCAAATTTTAATAAATTTCAATGATTTTGTTAAAAAACAATCTTTTCACAAAGAGCCCACAGCGCTGTATGAACCAATTGCGTATATTCTTACGTTGGGAGGTAAGCGGATTCGCCCTATCTTGAGTATTGCAGCATATCAGCTTTTTAAAGACAACATAAAAAAAGCCTATCCAGTCGCTTTTGCGGTGGAAATGTTCCATAACTTCTCTCTAATGCACGACGACATTATGGACGAAGCTCCTTTGCGTAGAGGACAACCTACGGTGCATACAAAATACAATGTGAATACTGGAATTCTCTCAGGTGATGCCATGTTGATTTTGGCGTATGACTCCCTTTCGAACGTGAGTGCGGATAATAAAACTGTCACAAAATTAGTAAAAATTTTTAATAAAGTTGCAATAGAAGTTTGTGAAGGGCAACAATTCGACATAAATTTTGAAAAATTTAACACAATTCAGATAAATGACTATCTGAAAATGATAGAATTGAAGACCGCAGTGCTGCTTGCCGCAGCTTTAGAGATGGGCGCAGTGCTGGCAAAGGCTTCTGATGAAGATGCCAAACACCTTTATGAGTTTGGTCGAAACATTGGAATTGCCTTTCAATTACAAGACGATATTTTAGATACTTATGGTGATCCTGCTACTTTTGGAAAAAAAGTTGGTGGCGATATTGCCCAAAATAAAAAGACCTTTCTTTATCTGAAAGCACTTGAATTGTCCAACGAAGAAAATGCAAAAAAACTTTACGAACTTTACAACAGCAACAACATTGAAGAAGTTGAAAAAATAAATCAAGTGAAGCAGCTGTTCAATCAGGTTAATGTAAGACAGCTTGCTGAAAACCTGCAAGACGATTATTACAAAAAAGGAATGGAACACCTTGCAGCACTTTCTGTTTCAGAAGAACGAAAACAACCACTTTTTGATTTGGTAAGCGAATTAATGATTCGTTTGGTGTAAAGAAAAATAATACTTTTTCAGAACGTCTTGTGCAATTTTCCCTTGAGGTGTATAATCTTTGTCTGGATAACCTTCATGTCCTTTCATATTTGGAAACCATTTCCATAAAAAACCACCTTTCCACCAAGTCTGTTGCGAAAAAGTAGAAAGCAAACCTTCTATTGCATTGGCTTGTGCTTGTTGATTGATGGGCAATTCGTTTATTTTTTTCTCTAATTCCCAACCCATATAAGCACAGCCATCAACACTTAAGTAACCATATTCTGTAAAAATAATTGGTTTTTTTGTTTTATCGTAAAAATTTTGGAGTGCTGAAAGAGGTTGTTTCCAAGATTTTTGCAGATTTTCTACGCTTGGTGTCTTCTCATTTGTCAAAGGAAAATAAGCGTTCACACCAGCAAAATCCAAAGCGTCCCAAAAGGGAACATTTGGATATTCGTCCCAATTGGCGGCGTAAGTAAGTTTTCCTGGATAAATAATTCTGATTTTTTCAATGAGTTTTCTCCAAAATTTTTCTCTTTTCACAACCGATAACTTGAACTCTGTACCAATGCAAAGCATTTCTACCTTTTGATTTTTTGCAATTTGAGCAAAAATCATGATGTATTTTTCATAATCCGCCTCCCATTCTTCCCATTTCTTGTCATTGTCAAAATCCAATGCTCCCGTCCAGCTTTGCGGACAATAGACCTGCGGCTTCAGCATCACTTTGATATTTGCTTCATGTGCCAGTCGAATTGTTTCATTTACACCTTCGGGTTTTTCACCATACCATTGCCAATTTTTGCTTTCGTTGTAATGTACACGGGTATCATTAGGCATTGTGTAAGCATACGGAATTACTGCAATCCATTGTGCGCCAACGTTTTGCACTTCACTCATTGGATTGGTTGAGAATGGCTCAGGTGGTGCAACAAAATTAAGACCACTTATTTCAATAGGTTTTAAGGGCAAAGCAGCACTTGAATTTTCTTTTTTATCTTCTTTAAAATTACTATTTTGTAAAGTTTTTTTACAAGAAAAAAAAGAAAAAATGCAGAGTGCTGCAAATAGCATTGTTTTAATTAAAGGATATTTCATAATTGTCAATATTTTTGTAAGGTCAAAACTAACATTCTTGTATTTTTATCGTAAAAATAAACACAATTATCATTATGTTAGATATTTTTACGCTTTTTTTAATTTTTTTAATTGGTTTTGCAGCTGGTTTTTTAGATGCTATCGTTGGTGGTGGTGGATTAATTGCCACACCTGCATTACTCAATTTATTTCCTTCTTTTGAGATACTTCGGGTGATTGCAACCAATAGGACTTCAAGTATTGCTGGAACGAGTGTTGCAGCGATTAATTACTTCAGAACCATCGAAATCGACAAAAAAGTTGTCTTTTCCGCTTGTATAAGTGCTATAATTTTTTCTTTGATTGGCGCAGAATTGGCGACTTATCTCAATCCTAAGTTACTGAAAACCATTGTGTTGTGTGTGATAGTTGTGCTGGCTATTTATACTTATTTCAAAAAAGATTTAGGTCAAATAGAAAATATAAAATACGATGCTCAGAAGCTGCCTTTCGCAGCAGCTGGCGTTGCAGCAATGTGTGGATTTTACAACGGATTGATTGGACCAGGTACTGGAACATTGCTTGTTTTTGCGTTTGTAAGTATCATAGGAATGGATTTTTTGAAGTCGTCGGCAATGGCAAAAGTAACCAATGTTGCAGGCGATATTGGTTCTTGGACGATTTTAGTGACCAAAGGTTATGTTTTTTGGCAAGCCGCTGTTCCTCTAATAGTAGGAAATATGCTGGGTTCGCAAATAGGTAGCAAATTGGCGATTTTGAAGGGAAGTCAATTTATCAGAACTGTTTTTCTTTGCGTTGTCTTCGCATTGATTCTAAAAATAGGTTGGGATTTGGTGAAATAACTATTTATTACTTCTAATTTTTTCTAACAACTCATTGAAAATCAAGGCTTCGTCGTCATTTAGTCCAAGTAATTCTTTTTCACCATCTGCAATAACTTTGTCCATACTTTTCAGTAAAGCCAAACCTTTTGGGGTGACGACGATGAATGTTTCCCGTTTGTCTATTGTTGAATCTTGACGTACCACCAATTCTTTTCTGACGAGCTTATCCACAATTCGAGGAACATTAGAACTTTTTTCAATCATCCTTGTGGTAACTTCTTTTACAGACAAATTTTTAGGCAAACTTCCTCTAAGAATCCGCAAAACATTGAATTGCTCTTGTGTAAGACCAAAAGGCTTGAGCAATTGATTAAAACTATCATTGAACCAGTAAGCCGTATGA
This sequence comes from Saprospiraceae bacterium, assembly GCA_043777755.1. Classification (GTDB taxonomy): domain Bacteria; phylum Bacteroidota; class Bacteroidia; order Chitinophagales; family Saprospiraceae; genus CANHEE01. The sequence goes on along the minus strand of JAYWHK010000220.1, from coordinate 17,717 downwards.
AGGAGATTGATACCAGCTTTGTGCTTTTCATCTCGAAATTTATTCGTTTTTAACGCTTCCTCTATGCGCATGAAGTATGTTTTAAAATTTTGAAAAAAGTTCTAAAAATTCATCTTTTTTAGACCGAGAAACGTTGATTTCTTTTCCGTTACTCATAATGACGTGTCCGCCATCGCCACGAACATATTTTTTCACATGACTCAAATTAATCAAAAAAGAATTGTGTATTCTGAAAAAACCACTGCCTTCCAGCGTTTCGTCAATTTCTTTCAAAGCCTTAGAGACTAATAACTTTTCATTGTTAATCAAATGCACCAAAGTATAATTTCTATCTGATTCGCAATGTATAATATCTTTGACACTTTTGAAAACCAAGCCGTCGTTTGTCGTCAAACCAATCCGTTCCAATTGCATAGGCTTGTTCTTTGCAATCTCAGCCAAACCAGAAACCTGCTGTTTTTCTACTACATTTGATTGTTCTTTGGCACGTTCTAAAGCTGCCATCAAATCATTTTTTTGAATAGGTTTTAGTAAATAATCCAACGCTGAAAAACGAATCGCTTGAATAGCGTACTTGTCATAAGCCGTTGTGAAAATCACCTTAAAATTGGTGTTATCCAAGCGTTCCAATACTTCAAAACCATTCATATCGTCCATTTCTACATCTAAAAAAACAATATCCGGTTTGGTTTTATTAATCAAAGCGATGGCTTCTTTTCCAGAGTTCGCCACTCCAGAAACAGTCAAATTACCGCAAAATTTATGCAGTAAAAAAGACAGTTTTTCTACGCTATCTTCTTGGTCGTCAATGATTACAATTTTTGCCAATTTTTTATTAAAATTTTAGAAAAAAACTTCACTCCATCGCACTTTTTTGTTTTACTTAGTTACTTTCAACTATATCTAAAACGCAAAGTTAATGTTTATTTTTCAAGTTCAACCGATTTTATATTAAAAATTTACCGTTCATATAGATTTTTTCACCATTTGCATAGATTTCTCCACCATTTGTCATATCTGTAATCATATCCCAATGTACCGAAGATTCATTTTTTCCACCACATTGCAAATAAGATTGCCCAATTGCCATGTGAACAGAACCTCCAATTTTTTCATCAAATAAAATATTTTTTGTGATGCGTTGAATATTGTAATTTGTACCAATAGCGGCTTCGCCAAAACGCCGAGTTCCTTCCAACGAAAAAATATAATCCAAGTAATCTTGACCTCGTTTTGCCTCCCATTTTTCAATCAAACCATCTTTTACCCAAAGCGTCACATTTTCCACTTCTTTACCTCCATAGATGCCAGGATAAGAAAAATGGATCGTTCCATTGACCGAATTTTCCACAGGAGAGGTATAAACCTCACCAGAAGGCATATTTGTCTGTCCATCTGAGTTAATCCAAGTACGTCCTTTTGTATTAAAACTGATGTCAATATTTTCGCCCAAATAACGTACATTTTCACAATTATTTAAATAATCTACCACGGATTGTTGGCTTGCTCGCACCGCCAACCAAGCCGCTTTTGGGTCAGGTTCGTAGAGTTTGCAAGCATTAAAAACGAAGTGTTCATATTCCTCCAATGACATATTAGCGTTCTGCGCTGCTGCCAATGTTGGAAATTGGCAAAGATTTCGCTTAAGATTCCTTGTGGCTGTTCGCTCGGAGTAAAGTTTGTGGAAAGGAGCGTTTGCAGCTTTGTATCTTTTGCTCTTTTCAGCGTTTGGCGTAGCCGCATCTTGCAAAGTGAAAGGCGCACGAATGTAAAGGTAAGCATCAAAATCTTGCATAGCTTTTCGATACTGTATCGGAACATAATCCAATTGCTGTTCTTGAGCTTCTTCAAAAAAGATTTTATTTTTCTCTCGAAATTCTAAATCAACTTCAACCACTGCGCCAATACGCAAGGCTTCACGATAAACTTCACGCACCAACGGCTCCGCTAAAGTCGTCGTTGAAATAAAAAGTGATTCACCGCTTTTGAGGTCTAAACAATAATTTACCAGCAAAAAAGCGTATTTTTCTAAAATTGAATTCATAAAAATAATTTTAAATTATAAAATTTATAAAAATTTACAAATACTTGTAAATCAAATATTTATGATTAAAAAATATATTTTTTAACTAAAAAATATTTAACTAAAAAAAACAATATGATTTTTTTGTATAAAAAAAACGCCACAATAGTATTAAAATTTTTTTAAAAACTAACAACTTATTATAATTTGCGTATATTTGTTTCTTATTTATAAGCAAAAATCGAAATTACTTCATCACAAGTATAACAATAAAGTATCTTATGAGATTTTTTAAACATTTACTCCTTATCGTCGTGTTGTTTGCAAGCGTTCAAGCTAATGCACAATATGAGATTCTTTTTACTCAATATCAGATGTCTCCTTTGACATTAAATCCAGCTTTAACGGGTGCTTATGAAGGCTCTTACCGTGTCGGAGGAATCTCCCGTCGTCAATGGGATGTACCTACATCTACCTTTTTCACCAACTCTGTATTCGTCGATGCTCCACTTATTATGGTTGGAAAACGCAACTGGATTGGTGCGGGATTAATGATGTACAGAGATGCAGCTGGTAGCGCAGAAAATCGCTTAAATCAAAGTAATGTTGCATTATCCGCAGCTTTCCATTATGCTTTGGATAAAAAATATAAAAATATTTTTACTTTCGGCTTGAAAATAGGTGGAAGCAGCTTTGCTTTCAATCCCACTACTAATGATCCATTAACATACACTGGGCTAGCTGGTAAGTCTGACCCAGATTTTAAGAACAATTATCCAACTAGAAAGTTTGTAGATTTCTCAGCTGGTGTAATGTTGAAATCAAAAATTGACAAAAAATCTAATATAACAGTTGGTGTTGGGCTTGGTCATATTAATAGTCCTCGAATAGGGTTAAATAAAGCAACAGCGACAACAACAGGATATAAACTTCCTATGGCTTTTACTGGACATATCGAGTATAGTAGAGATATAAACAAGAAATTATCTATTATGCCAAGTTTCTTGTTCCGTACAATATCAGGCTCAAAAGATGGTACAATTCAAGCACAAGTTGGCTATAAACTTGACCCTGTTAGAAAACCTGATTTAGTATTAAAAGCTGGTTTAGGCTATCGTCTTATTCAAAATTATAATAACTTGTGTATCTTGATAGGTGCTGATTACAAAAACTTTCGTTTTGGTTTAGGCTATGACATTCCAAGAGCGGATTTAGCAACTGCGGTGAACAACACTTTGGAATTATCACTTCATTACACTGGCAAAATCTACAAAAAACCAGTAACAAAAGGAGCGCATTTCTGTCCTAAGTACTAAAATCAAGTACAGCAATTTTTTGGTTTTACGAAGAAAACCACAACTTAAAACAACTAAAATATTATTCTTAAAATAGAAATATGAAAAAATTATTCTTTTTAGCCATTATATATGTATGCGCTTTGTCAGCGAGTGCGCAACCTTTGAGTGGTCGTCATACTTTTGCGCAAATGATCGAAACTGCCGATGAGCAGTTCGCTGTTAAAAAAGATTATGTAGAAGCTCTAAATTGGTACGAAAAAGCAAGAGAAGATGATCCAAAAAGTATTTATTTGGATTACCGTATTGCGCTTTGTCACTATGCTTTGCGTGATTATGCAAAAGCAGAAATGTTTTTATCAAAAGTACAAAAGAAAGACGAAAAAGACAAAGACGATACAAATGACTATTCTGATGTACCGTTTAAGTTGGCTCGTGTCAAAAAAATGCAGGAAAAATACGATGAAGCCATCGCTATTTTGGAAAAATTGACCATGACTGCCACTGACCCAATCGTCAAAAAATTGGCAGTAACGGAATTAGAAGGTGCCAGAATGGCAAAGACTTCTACTCAAGCAGAATTGTTGAAAGTAGAAAATGCTGGCAATGATGTAAATTGTCCTTCAAAGGATTTTTCTCCTTCGATGAGCAAACAAGGCGAATTGTACTATGTTTCTGACCGTCAAAGTGGCGTTGTTGTTTTAGATGGTAAAAAAACAGATTATTTTGGAAACATCATGTCTGCAAACAATGACGGAAAAGGTGTTTATACCAACGGAAAAGCATTAGACCAAGTTGTGAATAGAGAAGCAACACACACTTCTTATGTTTCTTTTTCTCCAAGTGGAAATCGTATGTATTTCACACGTGCGGAAGTTCAAGGTCAAGAAGTTACTTCTTCGAAAGCATTTATGAGCGTCAAATCAGGAAATGGTTGGGCATCTCCTTTGGAAATCAAAGGCATCAATGGAAAAGTAATGCACCCTTCTGTTGGCGAACTTTTTGGAAAAGAAGTAATGTTTTTCACTTCTGATATGGAAGGTACAAAAGGGGCAACAGATATTTTTTATGCTACTAAAAAAACAGATGATACGTATGAATATCCTGTGAACTTAGGCGATGTCATCAATACTGTAGGCGAAGAATACACACCTTTTTACAAAGATGGAAAATTGTATTTCAGCTCTACGGGACACGCTGGTTTTGGTGGATTTGATGTATTTGTTTCTTCTTGGGACGGAACAGGTTGGTCAAAACCAACAAATGTAGGTAAAGGTTACAATTCAGCACAAGATGATATTTGTTTCAGTACAGATGCAAAAGGCAATGCTTTATTGGCTTCAAACCGTGTTGGCAATGGCAAAATCAAAGGTTTTCCAGCGACTTGTTGCGAAGACATTTGGATTGCAACGATGGAAGAATACAAGGTGAACTTATTGGCTAATGTTTTGGACAAAAACAAAAAGCCTTTGCTTGGTACGTCTATTCAAGTGATTGAAATGACGGACAATCGCCTTGGCAAAACAGACAATAAAAATAACGCAACAGGTAACAACTACGACAATCCGTTGGCTTTTGACAAGTCATACATGGTGATTACCTCAAAAGATGGTTTTATTCCTGATACAACTTATTTTAATACAGTTGGTTTGAAAAAAACAACTACTATTGAAAAAAATATCGTATTAAAAGCTCGTCCTGCTGACCCTAAATTCTTGAAATTCGTGACGAAAGAAGTTATCAAGCAAGGTGGCGCAATTCGTATGAATAACATTTATTATGATTTGGGTGATGATAAAATCTTACCAGATGCAGAAGGTGATTTGAATGCTTTGGCAGTTATTATGAAAGAATATCCAAGTGTTATCATTGAGATTTCTTCGCATACAGATGTTCGTAGTAGCAATGAGTCAAACATGAAATTATCACAACGTCGTGCTGAATCAGCGATTCGTTATTTGGTAGAGAAACAGGCGATTCCTCGTGAGCGTTTGTCGCCAAAAGGTTACGGTGAAACAGTTGTTTTGAACCGTTGTTTGGAAGGCGTGAAGGATTGTACAGACGAAGAACACCGTTTTAACCGTCGTACAGAGTTCAAAATCATTGGTGGTGCTGCTGAAAAAGACATCGAAAGAACGATTATCTCCGCTAAAAAATGGTCGGAGTGTAGCGCAGACGAAAAGAAAGCAGGTACACCTATCAATGACGATGAGTACAATAAGATAATCAAGGCAAATGCGCCAAAAAAATAGTTTTATATAAATTTTATTTATTCTATAAGCCGAAATTTTGTTTTCACAAAATTTCGGCTTATTTTTTATACTCGACTCCTTGGGAAGTTGGTTTTCAATTGGTTAGAACCATTGCAAACAATAGCAAACATTAAAGAACTAAAAAACAGTAGAATTTATATCCTATAGCTATATACCACATCACTTTTTGACGGAGCTGGTGCGGTAGTCCCTTCATCTTTTTTCTTTTCAGCAACAATAGTGTATTGTACCGTAAAATTTTGTTGATTGGCTGCTTCGTTGCTTGGAATTGGCTCTATTTCGGCTGTAATTTGTTCTTTTGCAGAAGGCAATCTAAAATTAATGGTTAATTTTTGATGAAAAATAACGTGCATATTTCTGACCTTATCTACTTGCCATTGCATGAGTTTTACGACACGAATTGCTTCGTCATCGCAACCATTTCCAATGCCAGATACCAATTTGGCTTTGACGACTTTACCTTTTTTGTCAATATCTAAAAAAAGATGAACTTTTCCTTCTGTTTTATGCTCCAACGCTAATGCAGGATATTGAATATTCTTCTGGATAAACTCATCCATTGCTTTTTTTCCGCCTTCATAATAAGCGTTTTTGATAAACATATCTTTATTTTTCATCTTTATATTTAATTCTTGCTCTTAAAAGTGTAAAAGTACACTTCTTTTTAAAACAACTTCCATTCCAATAAAAAAATTAGATGATTTCATCTGCAATATTTTCGGCAACGATTTTTGCAGAAAGCAAGCAAAGCGGTATTCCACCGCCAGGATGAACACTTCCTCCACAAAAATAAAGGTTTTTTATATGATTAGAAAAATTTGCATGGCGTAAAAAAGCAGCCATCATATTGTTAGAGCTATTTCCGTACAATGCGCCCAAATGCGAATGTGTTTTGCTGTCAATCGTCCTTGGGTCGAGAATTTCTTCTACGACAATGTGTTTTTCCAAATCAATACCAAGTGTTTTGCTTGTTTTTTCAATAACATTTTGTCGGGTTCGAGCGATGATGGATTCCCAGTCCTGACCACTATTGTGCGGAACATTGACCATTACAAACCAATTTTCGCAGCCTTCTGGTGCTTCGCCAGCTACGTATTTTGAGGTGATGTTCACGTAAACCGTAACATCATCGCTAACGTTGCCTTCGGCAAGCGCATCAAATTCATTTTTATAATTTTGACTAAAAAAAATATTGTGCAAATCCAATTCCGAAAAAGAACGATTTATGCCCCAGTAAAATATCAGTGCGGAAGTAGATTTCGGTTGATTTAGGATTCGTTCAGGCTGACGTTGTGTTGGCAATAATTTTTTATAGGTATAAAAAACATCGCAATTGCTAACAATTTTATCAAAAAACATTGTTTTTTCACCAATTCTCACACCATTTGCTTGTTTTTTTTCTACTAAAATCTCCTCAACACGACTGTTGAAATGAAATTTTACACCTTTTCTCAAAGCCAATTCGTAGATGCTTTTCGTAATGTCATACATTCCTTTTTTAGGAATAAAAGCACCAATTGTATGTTCAAAGTGTGGAATAATAGACATGATTCCAGATGTTTGATAAGGATTCGAGCCATTGTAAGTTGCAAAACGATTGAGCAATTGTAGCAATTTCGGATTTTTTGTAAGGCGTTGGTTTTCTTTATTCAAGGTTGTGAAAATTCCTAAAGTCGGAATTTTCACCATTGACCAAAGTACATCAAAACCAATCCAAGTTTTAAGGCGGTGCAATGAGTTTTCAAGAAAAATTTTTCCAGTAAGGTTGTATTTTTCCTCACTTCGCTGTAATGTTTTGTGGATAACATCAGCTTTTACGCCTAATTTTTTTTCTACTTCATTTGCAAAAGCTGTATGGTCTGCAAAAGCACGAAGCGATGTTTTGTCGTCCCAAAAATAATTACAAACGGTAGTAAGTCGCTGATAATCAAAGTATTCCTTTGGATTTTCGCCACAAATCTCAAATAATTCATCTACATACATCGGCATGGTGAACAGAGAAGGACCAAAATCAAAACGATAATCACCCAAACTAAATTCACTTAATTTTCCACCAGGAAAATCATTTAAATCAAAAACTTCAACTTCATTCCCAGCAGCTGCCAAACGAACTGCACTTGCCAAACCTGCGATACCCGCACCAATAATTGCTATTTTCATTTTTTATTTTTTTTCAAAACAAAATTATGTAACAAAGGTTTTGAATGTATCCAGTTTCGGAATATTTTATTGATAAAGTTCAAAAAGTAGAATTTTACTCGGACTTGCGTCCATCTCAAACGAGGCAATTTGAATGTTTAGAAAATAAAAACCATCTTTGGTTTGATTTGGAACATAAACCAATTCTGTAATACTGCATTGGCTTCGTATATTGTCTGGATAAAGCCAGAAAGCCTTGTGTGCCAACAACTTACCTTCGTCCTGTTCTCTATCCACCGAAGGCAAATCCACTAAAAGATGTTCAACGCCACATTCCACCAAATACGCTACCGCTTCATGGTGCAAATAAGGCGGATTCGAACCTGAATAATTGGTACTTTTCTTAAAATCGTCATTTGGTAATGTACGGATAATCAATGCTTTACAAGTATTTTCGTCGAGTACTTCTTCTAATTGCGCTTTGGTAATTACCCTATCGCCATTGTCCATTTTTTGAGAAAAAACACTTACTAATTTTGAGAAAAAATGAAATTCTTTCAAACATTGATTGATGGTAAATACTTCTTTCGCAATATGACCAATACATTCTGTATGTGTTCCGTTGCCGTGTGGATTGAGTTGAATATTTTTAAAATTCACGACACCGCCTTGTTGCGTATCGCCAACGAAATCGCCAGCTCTGACGGCTTCAAACGAAGGCATTGGCGACCAAAAACAATTAGGATTGTCAAAACCATTGCGAATAGGAATCGAAATATCTATTCCTTTCGTCAAATCAACTTTGTAAGATTCATTTTTATGTTGAAAAAAAATAGTCATAAAGGGTAAAATCAAATGCGTTAGAGTATATTTTTTTTGTTAAACTACGCAAAGGTATTACCTAAATAGCTAACAATCAAATATTTACGTTTTTTTTAAAATCCCTTGTATTACATTTTTAGGTTTGTAGTTGAAACACTTAAACATAAATTTTATTTTTTTGTATAAAAAATATTTTTTTCTCAAAAAAAATCACGTTTTTGCAAAGGTATTTTTAAAATACAATAAAATTTTTTTAATTTAATAAACTAAACTTTTTGCCATGCTTAAGAAAATTGCAAGCTCCTTGTTTTTTTTACTTGGAATCCTAACTTTTATGGTTGCACAAAGCAATCATTTAGACGTAGCCAAGCGTTACGTCAGTGAAAATGCCACTGCAAAATGGCAGCTCACTCCAAGTGATTTTAGCGATATGTACGTAAGCGATAATTACGCTGACGACGATGCTAATCCACTTACACACATTTATTTTATTCAAAAACATGCTGGTATTCAGTTGCACAATGCGGTATTGAATGTGAATATCATGCCCAATGACGAAGTGATTTATGCAGGTTGTCGCTTCATGCCTAATTTGGCTAAAAAAGTGAACACAACTACAGCAAAAATCAGTGCTGAACAAGCCTTGAACTTTGCTTGCCAACACCTCAAACTCAATGCTGAAACTTGGTTGCGTAAATCAAGCCAACCTGAGCATAAGATGATTTATGACAAAGGTGTTGTTGCTTACGAAGACATTATTGTTCAGTTGGTTTATCAGCGCATCAACAATGAGGAAGCTCGTTTGGCATACCATATTACATTAGATGCCGTAGGTGGTTCTGATTATTGGACAGTGCGCATTGATGCTCAAAATGGTGATTTATTAGACAAAAAATCACTGACCAATCACTGTAAATTCCACGACCACAATGCAGTACGTGTTGCAGAATTTTATTTGGAGTGCAAGGACAATACAGAGAAAAAGGTAGAAATGCTACCAGTAACAGGAGGAGTAGCCGAAACAGGCAATTACAATGTTTTTGCTTATCCCGTAGAAAGTCCAATACATGGCAATAGAACATTATTGCAGAAACCAGTGCTGGATTCTATGGCAACGCCTTTTGGTTGGCACGATACTGATGGTATTTTTGGCGCACCAAATTACACCATCACAAGAGGAAACAACGTTCATGCTTACCAAGACAAAGGCAATAAAAATGCTTCTATTAATGATGAGCCAAATGGTGGCGCAAATCTAAATTTTGATTTCCCGTATTCTCCAACTGCCGAGCCTGATAGCATTACAAACGCTGCGGTGACGAATCTTTTTTATGTCAATAACTTCATGCACGATTTGGCTTATGTCTATGGTATGAACGAAAAAGCTGGTTCATTTCAACAAAACAACTATGGTCGTGGTGCAAATACTGGTCAAAATGATGCTGTGCAAGCAGAAGCACAAGACGGATCTGGAACAAACAATGCCAACTTTGCAACACCTTCTGACGGACAAAAACCTCGTATGCAAATGTATGTTTGGAGTTCTTCTGGGAGTGTCCTAAAAGTATTAGAACCGCAAAGTATTGCTGGTACTTACGAAGCATCAGAAGCAACAGATTGGGGTAAAAAAATTACGACTACTCCTGTTGATGGTGACTTAATCATAGCAAAAGATGCTTCAAATTCTACACAATGTTGTGGAAACATTACGATGGATTTGAAAGGTAAAGTAGCCGTTATTGATAGAGGCGGCTGTGAATTTGGTGCAAAAGCATTAAAAGCGCAAAAAAAAGGCGCAATTGGTGTCATTATTGTCAATTTTGACCCAAGTGCGCCAGGAATGGCTGCTGGTGCATCTGGAAGTCAAGTGACGATTCCTGTTGTTTCTCTTGGAAGTGGTGATGGTGATTTATTGAAAAAAGAAATTGCCAAAGGAAATGTAAAAGTTTCTTTTGTATTGCCAGCTGTTCAAGTCAAACCAGGTAGTGTAGATGGTGATTTTGACAATGGTATTATTGCACATGAATATGGACATGGTATTTCTAATCGCTTGACAGGCGGTCCAAATCTATCTGAATGTCTTAGCAATGAAGAAAATATGGGCGAAGGTTGGTCTGATTTTATGACTTTGATTTCAACAGCAAAAGCTGGTGACACTCCAGAAAAACCTCGTGGTGTTGGTAACTTTGCTAATCGTACTAAAGCAACAGGTATTGGTATTCGCTCAAGTGCTTACTCTACGGACATGAGCGTTAATCCAAACACTTATGACCAAACAACAGGCGTTGGAACACACCGTTTGGGTGAAGTATGGGCATCTATGTGTTGGGATTTATATTGGAAAATGAGTGACAAATATGGTTTTGACCCAGATGTTTTACATGGAAAAGGTGGAAATAATAAAGCCATCAAATTGGTTTTTGACGGAATGAAAATTCAGGCGTGCAACCCAGGTTTTCAAGATGGTCGTGATGCGATTTTGGCAGCAGATAAAAAGAATTTTAATGGAGAAAATGAATGTTTGATATGGGAGGTTTTTGCTCGTCGTGGTTTAGGAAAAGATGCAAGTCAAGGTGATCCATTAGACGGTGTGACCCTACACAATCCTTCAAGCAATTGCCAGAATGTTTGAAAACATTGAAAATTGAAAAAGAAATGACGGATTTGGTAAAGGCTGGTGATGATGTGACCGTGAAGTTATTTATTAGAAATGACAAAGGTACGACCTCTCAAAATGTTGTCGTAACAGACCTTATTCCACAAGGAGCATCTTATGTAGTTGGTTCAGCTAATAAAGGCGGAACAGTAGCAAACAATATCATTACTTTCAATTTGGGTGCTTATGCGACAGGCAAAAAAGATACTTTGACTTATAAGTTTAGAACAAATCCGAATCAAGTTTCAAAAACAGTTTTATTTGAAAATTTTGACAAAGAAGAAAGTATGGACAACTGGGATACAGAAGTATTAGACGATGCTAAGAACAATACCGCATGGGGTATTCAAAAAGAATATGTGTATAAAGGTGCAAGTGCATTGGGTGTACCAATGGAAGACGCATCTACTGCTGACGTTGCTGTAAAAATGAACATTGACAAAAGAACTTTAATCACTGGAAAGCAACCTGTTATACGTTTTTACCGCAATGATTTAATCCAGCAAGGCTTTGATGGAATGGTTGTTTATATTACAAAAAATGAAGGTGCTACTTGGGAAGATTTAGGTTCATATATGTTTAAAAATGGTTACAATGGTCGTCTTTCTTACAATTCTTTGGCTGTTCCTAATCAATACTCTTTCTGGGGAGATAGCAAAGGCTTTATTCCCACTTACATTGATTTAAGCAAATATTTGGGTGATTCTATTCAAGTGCGTTTCCGTTTTGTTTCTAACAATACACAATCAAAAAGTAAATTTGAAAGAGGCTCATTTGTGGATAACTTTGAAATCATGGATTTAGTGAACTACAACTCAGAAGCAACATTGAGTGCTGATAATGAACCATCTGTGAAAGCAAGTGCCGAAGCTCGTGGTGCAAAAATCGAAAGTACGCAAACTGTAGCTGTAAATGATGTTACAAAAGACTTGAAAGTACAATTGTACCCAAATCCAGCAGATGAATATGTGAATATCAGTTTGTCAGCAGAGAAAAGCGGCGTAGCCAATGTTGTTATTGTTGATGCTAACGGTCGTCAGGTGATACAAAGAAAAGTTCAATTAGATGGAGCGCAATTGATTACTATAGGTACGAGTTCATTGCCAGCAGGATTATATACCGTCAAGGTCAATCATGCGAATGAAAACGTTATAAGAAAATTAATTGTTTTTTAAAAAAATGATAACTGTTTACCACTCTTGCAATTTTTCACCACGGAGAAACGGAGAACACAGAGTTTGACAAAAAATTTTAGCCTTTGGCTAATTTTTTTGCCTCCGTGACCTCTGTTTCTCCGTGGTGAAAAATAAAAAATCTTCGATTTTTTTGACGCTAAACAAATACAAAAAATGAAAAAAAGCATTGAAGTTTTAAACTCCAATGCTTTTTTCTTTTTCAAAACGCCTTATCAATCAATTCATCATCTGCTAAATTCGGTACAGTTACTTTGAGTTCTGGATAAGCTGCCATTGCTCTATTGATAGCAAAAACAGCTTCTTCATTCCTTGCCCAGGCACGACGAGCAATACCATTGTTCACATCCCAAAAAAGCATAGATTTCAAGCGTCTTTCACTGTCTTCCGAACCGTCTAAAACCATTCCGAAACCACCGTTAATTACTTCGCCCCAACCGACACCACCGCCATTGTGGATAGAAACCCAAGTTGCACCTCTAAACGAATCGCCAATGACATTTTGAATCGCCATATCTGCCGTAAAACGAGAGCCATCGTAGATATTTGATGTTTCTCTGTAAGGAGAATCCGTTCCACTGACATCGTGGTGGTCACGACCCAAAACAATCGGAGCTGAAATATCTCCATTTTTCAAAGCATCATTGAAGGCTTTTGCGATTTTTATACGACCTTCAGCATCAGCATATAGAATACGTGCCATCGAACCAACCACTGGAATATTTTTATCCGCTTCTTGTACCCAAAGTAAATTGTCTTTCAATTGCCCTTGAATCTCAGAAGGTGCGTCTTTCAACATTTCAATGATAACATCGGCAGCGATTTTGTCTGTTACTGCCAAATCTTTTGCATCTCCCGAAGTACAAACCCAACGGAATGGACCAAAACCATAATCAAAACACAAAGGTCCCAGAATATCTTGTACATAAGAAGGATAACGGTATGTACCTTCTTCTTTACTGTCAAAAACTTCTGCTTCAGAATCGCCCGCTTCTTTCAAAAAAGCATTGCCATAATCCCAAAAATACATTCCTTTTTCACACATTGCATTGATAGCAACAACATGATTTCGTAACGTTTTTCGTACTTCTGACATGAATTTTGCTTTATTTTCTATCAATAAAGCCTTTGCTTCGTCAAAAGTAAAACCTTGTGGCGTATAACCGCAATCGTCAATATTATGCAAAGAAGTTTGGTCAGACCCCAATTCAATCACCGTATTGTTCGCTACAAATGCCTCCCATAAATCCACAATATTTCCATGATAAACAAGGGCAATTGCTGTTTTATTCGAGCGACATTCTTCTATTTTTGCAATGATTTTGTCTGTATCTGTAAAAACATTTTCTTTTTTAATATAACCGTCCACCAAACGTTGTTGCACCGCTTCGCCGTCAGTTTCTGCAATCACACCTACACAACCCGTCACCAACGCAGCAATTGCCTGTGCGCCAGACATACCTCCCAGACCAGAAGTAACATAAACCCGACCACGCAAATTGTCATTTCCCAAACCTTTTCTACGTCCAGCATTGAGCAACGTAATTGTTGTTCCATGAACGATTCCTTGTGGCCCAATGTACATAAAAGAACCAGCGGTCATTTGCCCATATTGCGTAACGCCGAGTGCATTGTACTTATTCCAATCTTCTTTTTTAGAATAATTAGGAATCATCATGCCATTCGTAACCACCACTCTTGGTGCATCTTTATGAGAAGGAAAAAGTCCCATTGGGTGTCCAGAATACAGTGCAAGTGTTTGATTTTCAGTCATTTCTGCCAAGTATTTCATCACCAAACGGTATTGCGCCCAATTTTGAAAAACAGCACCATTTCCTCCATAAGTGATGAGTTCATGTGGATGTTTCGCAATCTTGTAGTCCAAATTATTTTGAACCATCAACATAATTGCCGCCGCTTGTGGCGTTTGGTAAGGATAATCCGAAATTGGTCTGGCTTTCATCTCGTAATCAGGACGAAAACGATACATATAGATACGCCCGTATTTTTCCAATTCGTCAGCAAACTCAGGAGCAAGTTCCGCATGGTGCTTTGGTTCAAAATAGCGCAAAGCATTTCGCAAAGCTAATTTTTTTTCAGCCAAAGTCAAATTCAATACACGACGTGGCGCATGACTGACGGTTTGGTCATAAGGTTTTGCGGCTGGTAATTCGGAAGGAATTCCTTCTAAGATTTGTTGTTTGAAAGTTTGCATTAAATCCTGTTTTATGTTATTAATCGACAATCATTGTTGCCGTATCAAGTGCTTGTTGTTTGATATTTTTAGGCAATTCCCTGTATTCGTATTGTTGTGTACGAAGTTGAGGTGTATAGCCAGCTTCTTTGATGGCTTTTTGAATCCCGTCAGCGGTAAAACGGAAAGCTGCACCAGCTGCGGAAACAACATTTTCTTCAATCATAATACTTCCAAAATCATTTGCGCCTGAGTGCAAGCAAACCTGAGCAACCTGTTTGCCTACCGTAAGCCAAGATGCTTGAATATTTACAACATTCGGTAGCATAATGCGACTCATGGCAATCATACGCACATATTCATCGCCAGTAACGGTATTTCTTGCCCGTTTTATTTTTTTCAAAATCGTATCTTCATCTTGAAAAGGCCAAGGAATAAATGCTAAAAAGCCTTTGGTGTGCGCTGGTTTTTCAGACTGAACTTGGCGCAAATCAGCATAATGTTGCATTCTTTCGAGGTTTGTTTCAATGTGTCCAAACATCATTGTAGCCGAAGTCGTAATGTCCAGTTGATGCGCTGCACGCATAACATCAAGCCATTCTTGACCACCACATTTTCCTTTTGAAATCAAACGACGAACCCTATCGTCCAAAATTTCAGCACCTGCGCCTGGCAAAGAATCCAAACCAGCATTTTTTAAGGCTTGTAAAACTTCTGTATGGGTCGATTTTTCGAGTTTTGCGATGTGAGCAATTTCAGGCGGACCGAGTGCGTGCAATTTTAGATTGGGATACATTCGTTTCAAATCTTGAAAAAGAGTGACGTAATACTCCAATCCTAAGTCTGGATGATGTCCGCCTTGAAGCAAAAGCTGCTCTCCTCCAAACTCAAAAGTTTCTTCGATTTTGACTTTGTATTCATCTAAAGTGGTAATGTAGGCTTCTCCATGTCCAGGACGACGGTAAAAATTACAAAACTTACAATTGGCAATGCACACATTGGTCGTATTGGAATTACGGTCAATAATCCAAGTAACGGTATTGTTAGGAACATGATATTGGCGCATTTTATTGCCAACATACATCAGTTCGGCAGTATTGGCATTTTCAAAAAGGAAAACACCTTCTTCTGGTGTGAGCCATTCGTACTGTAAGGCACGGTGTAAAAGTTCGTCGATTTGAAACATAATTCTTGATGGTGAATGGTAAAATTTATGTTGATAAAAGTCTTTTTTAAAAAAGTAAAACAAAGATACGACAAAAAGGATTTTAAAAGGAGTGAAAAAATAATTTAATCCTGTATAACTACAAAATTATATATTATTTTTATTAAAAACGATGTCACAAATTATAAGATATTACAATTTATTTTTATTTATAATATGTTTAAAAGTAAGTAGAAAAATTTATTTTTTTATAAATATTATAAAAAAATAAATGTGTTAAATATTTTAACATATTATTAAAATTTTAATTAATAAAATCTTAATAAAGAGTTATTTATGATTTTTTAATGAAATTTAACAAAAATTTATGAAAAAAAAACTTATCCACAATAGTACTATTTTCACCATAATTCCTATATATTTACAGAAAATTCAAACAAGCTATACTCATGTTAGGATCAAATTATAACAGTCGAGATCAGTTAGAGACACTCATAAATGATTATTTGTGTATGTCACAAAAAGGAACGGTGGTATTTACTGAGGAAGCGGTAGTATTCGCCATTACCAAATTTTTTCACGAAGAGGATAATTTAGAAGATGCGTTGCTCGTAATAAGCCAAGGTATCGAACAATTTCCTAATTCTGCAAGATTGATTGCTTACAAGGCAACTTTATTGATGGAACAAGGGCAAGATACAGAAGTAATTCTGCGTTATCTTGACCAAGCCTTACTTATTGCGCCATTGGATTCTCGTATTCTTTTGGTAAAAGCCGAGGTGCTGCACAATGCCGAACATTTTGAAGAAGCACTCAGTACTTTGAGTCTACTCAAGACTTTTGCCAGCAGTAATGAGTTGGAAAAAGCATTTTTATTAGAATCTTACATTTATGATAAAAACGAAGAATACGAACCTATGTTTGACGCACTAAGCAGAACACTACGGATTAATCCTCGAAATCAAGAAGCCTTACTACAGATGTGGTTGGCTATCTCGCTCACTGAAAGACATGAGGAGAGCATTGCTTTGCATGAAGCGATTATTGATGAAGATCCGTATTCGTATCAGGCTTGGCTGAATCTTGCGCATACTTACTGCGAAATGCAGCGTTTCGATGAAGCCATCGAAGCATTTGAGTATGCGATTGTAGCAAATGAGGATTATTCGTTTTCGTATGAAGATTGTGCAATGGCTTGTCTTCAAGCTGGTCGTTTTGAAAAAGCATTAGAGCTTTATCAAGACATTGAGCAGCGTTTTGGCAGCAATGCCGAGAGTGCAACTAAAATCGGTCTTTGTCACCAACAAACTGAAAATTACTTGGCAGCTTTGACATGGTACCATCGTGCTTTGATTCAAGATAAAAATAATCCAGAAGCTCACTTTCACATTGGTGAATGTTTGATGGTGCAGGGTGATTATTCCAATGCTATCAAGGCATTTAATCGTGCCATCTCCATTGCTGGTCAATTTGAAGAATACCATTTGGCTTTGGCAAGAACGTATGAAAAAGATGGTCAATTGGAAAATGCAGAAGCAGCTTACTATAAGTTGATTGAAGTTGCGCCTGAGCGTACTGAACATTGGTTGTATCATGTGAATTTTTTGCGCAACAACCAAGGTTTTGAAGCGGCATTAGAGGTATTAGACGAAGCAGAAATGAATATTTCTCGCAATGCAGATTTGTTGTATTCTCGTGTGATTTGCCTTTTTCAAATGGGCAACCGCAACGAAGCACTTAATTTTTTGCAAGAAGCATTGGCACAAGATTTTGCTTTGCATGGGGTTATTTTTCAAGAACTTCCGCATTTGGAAAAAGACAAAGACGTATTGGATTTGATACGTGTTTATCGCTAAGTAGGCGTATAGAAATAAACGTTGTTATTTTGTCGTTGAGAAAAAAGTGATAAATAGCTGACTATAAGGTCCAAAGGACTCCTTCGGAGAAAGTTATTTAT
>JAYWHK010000219.1:0-56701 GCA_043777755.1 Saprospiraceae bacterium | reverse complement strand
TCATAAATAATACTCTGTCGTCCCTTACGTTTCTTATTTATAATACAAAGATGCAGCCTTCTGAGAACCTACGCAATAACATTTTTTAGCTGTTGTACTAAAAAATATAACTGCCAATTAATAATTAACAATTGATAATCAGCAACTTACATCTTTTTTTTTGATTTTTTGTGAAAAATAATTTTATTTTTGTAATAATTTTATTTTAAAAATAATTTTCATCTTTTTTTATTTAAGCTAATTTATTGATTATAACTAATTGATAATCAATATTTTATAAAAATAAAAATTTTTCAAAATTTTTTTATATTTTTGCAAAAAATTTTAATAAAAAATAAATCTAATAAATAACAAAAGGAATAATGGAGTGAAAATCTATTTTTATTCCATTATATATAGTATATGAAATTCAATCAACCTATACCAATTCAAACCATTGCCAAGGAAATTGGAGCAACCATCATTGGTGACGAAACGAAATTTGCAATAGGACTTAATGAAATTAATAAAGTTCAAGAAGGCGATATTACTTTTGTTGATGTTAAAAAGTATTTTGAAAAAAGTCTTCGTTCCGCAGCAACTTTTATCATATTGAATGAGCGTACGGACTGCCCAGAAGGTAAAGTTTTATTGTTGCACCCAAAACCTTTTGAGGCATACAATGCTTTAGCATTAAAGCATCGTCCATTACGTCCTTTGACTGCTGTAATTTCAGAAAGCGCAGAAATTCACCCAAGTGCCATTATTGAGCCTAATGTAGTCATCGGTCATCATGTTAAGATTGCTGCAAATGCACATATTCACGCCAATGTAAGCATCGGAGAATACACTGAAATCGGTGAAAATGCAGTCATTCAACCAAATGCCATTATTGGTGCTGATGCTTTTTACTATAAAAAAGAAGACAATGTTTATCAGAAATGGCGTTCTATTGGTCGTGTAATCATTGAGAAAGATGTAGAAATTGGCGCAGGTTGCACTATTGCAAAAGGCGTTTCGGGCGATACCATTATTGGTGAAGGCTCAAAATTAGATGCGCAATGCCATATTGGACATGGTGTGGTGATTGGTAAAAACTGCCTTTTTGCTGCACAGGTAGGCATTGGAGGAAAAACCATTATTGGAAACAATGTCGTACTTTATGGACAAGTAGGCATCGCTCAACGCTTGAATATTGGCGACAATGTAATGGTTTTGGCAAAATCTGGCATTTCAAAAGACTTGGAAACAGGAAAAACGTATTTTGGTTATCCTGCAAGTGAAGTTCGAGAAGCCTACAAAGAATTGGCAGCATTGCGCCAATTGCCAGATTTTTTAAGAAAAAATCGGTAAATATTTTTTTATAGCCCTTTTAAAAGTCCATTAGCTTAAATAATCTGCATTTTTAAATACTATAAATTGCTGTAAAACAGTGAATTAAAAGACTATTGACTATTGACTTACGACTACTTATTAACCTTTTTCTTTTGTCAAGTGCTATAGTTTGTTTAATTTTGCCGCAGAGAAAACAAGTTTATTAATTTTTTATAAAAATAAAAAAAAGAATGTTCACAATTAATATTTATTTGCGCTTTGCGCTGATTGCATTTGGAATTATTGGCGGTGGAATTATGTCAGCCACCTTGGGTTTTTGGTATGGTTTTCCGTTTATTCTAATGGGATTGATTTTATTTGTTGGTTACGTCATAATGGGTACGATTTTTTCAGCACAACAAATGGTAATGGCGCAAGATTTTGAAGGTGCAGAAAAACGCCTCGGGCTGACGCTCAAACCAGAATGGCTCTACGAACCAAATCAAGCAGCATTCTTTTTATTAAAAGGAATGTTGGCTGTACAACGTCAAGAACATGAAGTTGGAGAAAAGTTAATGTTGAAAGCAGCGACTTATCCAGCATTGGGTGACAACGAAAAGGCAAGCATCTATCTTCAGTTGGCAAGCATTCATGGCAATAAGCAGCGTTGGTCAGTAGCGACCAATTATATGCGCAAAATCAAAGATTATAAAGTGACAGAGCCGCAACTGAAAGAGCAAATCGCTCAAACTGAAAAAGCATTGGCGCAACGTGGTCAAATGCGTGTTGGTCAAGCACAAATGCGTATCGGTGGTGGCAAACGTCGCAATCCGAGAGTTAGATAAAAAACTATATATTATGTTACAAGTTCAAGTTATTCGTGACAACAAAGAAAAAATTGTTGCGGGATTAGAAAAAAAATATTTTGCAAACGCTGCACAAACCGTGGAGCAAATCATTGGAATATGGCTAATTTCTTCAATTTAGAAATCGAAAGATTAACACAAGAATTAGAAAGCTGTAACAAACAGCGTTCCGAGCTCCTTATTTCTATTGAAAAAGAGGATAAAATAAAGAATAGGCAACAGAAAGAAAAAAGTGAAGATTTAATGGATTACCGCCATTATGAAAAAGCAGCTTCCAGACACTTCAAAACTTGTGAATATTTATTAAGCAAAATACGAGAAGAATCCACACAAGATAAGCAATTAATAATATGGAATTTGTACTATCTGAGTGGATATATTATTGAATGTTCATTCAAATATGTCTGGTTGTCTTCTATTTATAAACAAAATTATGAATTTAATTTAGCGGAAAATTCTCTTTACAAATCCCATAATATTATTGAAATTGGAAATAACATATTAAAACCATCTACGTTGAAACGTTCTGAGATTCCATGGTTTAATGAAAAACATGAGCTAAGAGAAAAATGGACTGTGAATAATAGATATATACATCCCAGCTTAACTTCTGGAATGGCTTCTGATAAATATATTATCGACTACTATGACAGATTGGTAAAAGCGACTTATCTACATTTAATAAAAGAACGAAAAATCAAACATAGATGATTAAACAAATAAAAATAATTGATGAACTTCAAAATAAATTAAAAGAATGGGTTGGTTCTTCAAAAATAATTGACTACCGTCTTGAATGGAGAGTTGATGAAATTGTCGATATTTATTTAATCAAAAATAACGATGATACAATTATTACAGAGTCAGATTTAGACTTACAGAACTTATTTGGTTCTCATTTTGACTTAGTTGTACTATCGGAAGAAGAGGCCGAAGCTGATTACGGACATATTTTTGAATTAAATGAAAAAATTAACACCTCGGCAGGTCATAGAAGGTTTGATACATTATTAAAAGGGCAAAACGTAGAAAATAAATTAAAGTATTTGCCATGCCCTGTCATCACTTTCTATAGCTATAAAGGCGGAATGGGGCGTTCTACAACTCTTGCAGCATTTGCTATGCACTTGGCTCTTAATGAAAATAAAAGAGTTATAATATTAGATTGTGATTTTGAAGCACCTGGATTTACTAATTTTTATCTTAAAAACCCAGGAGAAGAAAATCAAAGACAAGGTTTTATTGAATATTTTATAGATAAAAATACTCAACACGATATAGATATAAGACAAACTTTAGAAAAATATACTTGGGAAGTTGATGGAAAATATAGTGGACAAGGCAGTATTAGGATAATGCCCGCAGGTAATCTTGATAGAAATCAACCAACTGAAGATTTCTTGCATACTCACTTAAATCATTATATTGAAGGCTTATCAAGGGTTGATTTTGTACATGAGAACTATATCGTTAAGCAATTTTCGGAGATATTAGAAGATTTGCACAATGCGTTTAGCCCCGATGTTATACTAATAGATTCTCGAACTGGGTTCAATGACATAATAGGAATTACAGCATTCAATTTATCAAAATTTGTAGTTGGCTTTTTCAGAAATGATATTCAATCGCTTCCTGGCTTGCACTTTTTCTTAGAATCTATTGTTAAAAGAACTGATATTGAACCTGTAATTATTAACTCTATATTACCTCAATCACTTACACTAAAACGTAGTTTATATAACCACTTTAAAGAAGAAGTAAAAAGAATAACAGACGAACTTAGTGATGAAAGTGGTTTAGATTTTCCATGCTTTCCAATATCCAGAAATGAAAATTTGGAAATTTTAGGAACGGCTTCTGAACAAATTGATGATTTTATTGAGTTAATAAAAAACAAAGAATTAAAAGATTATAAAGATATATTTGAAAATTTTACGGAAAGGCTTAAATCTTTCTTTGCAATGCCAGACGAATTAAATAAAAAAGCAATAGAAGATGACAATATTGAATTAAATACTAACTCTTTAAGTAGTAATAAAGATATTAACAATACGGAACTAAGTAGTACAGAGAAAACACTTAAAGAAAAAATACTTCTTGCAACAAAAAATAAACTAGATAAGATAAATTTATATGGAGATGATATTGACATTGAACAAGAACTTATAAACAAACAATTTTTCTATCGTGAATGTATGAATGACCTTTTTAATATTGATAAAATATTAGTGTTAGGAAGTAAAGGGACAGGAAAATCGTATATCTATGGCGCACTAAAAAATGAGAATATTGTTAGTGAATTGAAAAAACGAGCTAATAGAAACGACAATTATACTTTTGTATATATGGTAGATAAGAAAAGCCGTATATTTAAAGTCAATAAGTTTTCCGAAACCAACGATAAAAGGTTTCAATATCGTTTTTGGTTAGTTTATACATGGCAAATTTTGGTGCAAGAAATTACTCATAAATTTAGTGGTTTTGAAAGCACGCTTCCAGATTTGATTTTAGAGGTTCGTGATACGGATACGGTACAAACAGCCTTACAAAAAATCATTGCAAATGATAATCAGATTATTGCTATTGAGAAAGATTTAGATTTGTTGGATAAATTCTTAATAGAAAAGGGGATAAAAGAATATGTAACTGTTATTTATGACCAGTTAGATGAAATTATAGACCCGGTGTTATGGAATGTATGGTTGCCATCTTTGATTGATTTTTGGAGATATAAAAGATTTAATCGTATTTTTGGCAAACTTTTTCTTAGACAGGATTTATTTAGAAAACTTGTTGGTATAACAAATATTCGAGATTTAGAAAATCAAGCAATAAATATAGAGTGGAGTCAAGAAGAACTTTATGCTTATTTCTTTAAGATAGTTTTTTCCGAAAATATAGATAAAGAGTTTTGGGAATTAATGGAGTTATATCAAGAATATCCTAAGCAATTAATAAAACAACTCAGACCAAAATACAATAGGAATGAGCAAATTCCTCTTGAGGAACACTTGTTAAGACCATTGGTTGTTACTTTTTTTGGGAAATATGTAGATGTCAATAATACGGTAAGAATGGGAGAAAGTTATGAATGGTTTTTCAATAACCTAAAGAATGCAGATAATACAATAAGTATTCGTCCTTTTATAGAATTGATAAAACTAGCATTAGTTGATGCTACAAAAAACATCAAAGAGCAGGAATGGATTAAACCAATATTATATCCTCTATTTTATACAAATAAAGATGTGAGAAAAAAAGCAGTAGATGGTCATTTTAAAGATTTAACAAGAAATCAGATTGGTAATTTACCAATAACTTATGTTTTTGAATATATAGATAATCATCATGAATTTCAACAGATGACATTATTAAAACTTAAATTTGATAACCTCATTAGTAAGGTAATGAATAAATATAAAGACAAAGAAGGTATGGAAACACTTAAAAATGATGATATTGAAACGTTATTAATAAATAACGGAATAATCAAAAAAGAAAATTTTGGACGAGGCGACACCTTTAAATTTGCTTATTTATATAAATACCGTTTAGGACTCAAAGGCAATTAAAATATAATTATGTTACAAGTAAACGTTATCCGTGACAACAAAGAAAAAATTGTTGCGGGATTAGAAAAAAAATATTTTGCAAATGCTGCGCAAACCGTGGAGCAAATCATTGCAATTGACGATATTCGTAAAAGTACGCAAACGCAATTAGATGCGCTTTTGGCAGAAGCCAATAAGCTGTCTAAAAGTATTGGCGAACTCATGAAGCAAGGCAAAAGAGAAGAAGCCGAAGGCATGAAAGCTCAAGTTGCTGCTTCAAAAGAACAAGAAAAAGAGCTCAAAGCAAAGTTTGAACAAGCTGAAAATGACTTAGAAAATCTGCTTTTGAGTGTCCCGAATATGCCACATTCAAGCGTTCCACAAGGCAAAACGCCCGAAGAGAACGAAGTTTATCGTGCCTGGGACAAAGCCTTGCCAACTTTACACGAAGGTGCGCAACCGCACTGGGAATTGGCTAAAAAATACGATGTTTTTGACCTCGAATTAGGCGTTAAAATCGCTGGCGCTGGTTTTCCAGTTTATAAAGGAAAAGGTGCAAAATTGCAACGTGCGCTGATTTCATTTTTCTTAGATGAAGCGGAAAATGCTGGTTATCAAGAGATTATACCGCCTTTGGTCGTCAATGAAGCAAGCGGACGTGGCACAGGAAACTTACCCGACAAGGAAGGTCAAATGTACCACATTGGTATTGACGATTTGTATTTAATTCCTACGGCAGAGGTTCCTCTAACGAATCTTTACCGTGACGTTATTTTAGATGAAAAAGATTTTCCTATAAAAATGTCAGGCTATACGCCTTGTTTCCGTCGTGAAGCAGGTTCTTATGGTGCGCACGTGAGAGGTTTGAATCGTTTGCATCAGTTCGACAAAATTGAGATTGTCCGTTTGGAACATCCTGACAAATCTTACGCTGCATTGATGGAAATGTTGGAACACGTCGCTGGCTTGTTGGACAAATTGGAATTACCATACCGTATTTTGCGTCTTTGTGGCGGCGATATGTCATTTTCATCGGCTTTGACTTTTGATTTTGAGGTTTGGTCAGCTGCACAGGAGCGTTGGTTGGAAGTAAGTTCTGTTTCTAATTTTGAAACTTTCCAATCAAATCGTATGAAATTGCGTTTCCGTGATGACAATAAAAAAACGACTTTGGCACATACTTTGAATGGCTCTGCATTGGCATTGGCTCGTATCGTTGCGGCGATGCTGGAAAACCACCAAATGCCAGAAGGAATCCGTATTCCAGCTGCATTAGTGCCTTACACAAAATTTGATACAATATCGTAGTTCGTAAATAATTTTAACGTAGAGAAAAGGCACGCCTTTTCTCGAACTAAGTATAAAAACGTAGTTCGAGAAAAAGTGTGCCTTTTTTTATAAACAAATATGTCACGAGAAAAGGCACGCCTTTTCTCTACTTTTTACCCTGTTGATTATTCAACATCTGAGCTTTTGACATCAATGCGGAAATCTCCAATTCGCCAGGTGCTAATGCCAATGCTTCGCTTGCATAACGCACCGCATTTTTCCCATCTTTCTTTTCTTCTAAAAAAATAGGAATTATTTTTTTATAAAAAACAAGCATTTTATCCTTATATTCAGGTTGTCCACACAAATATTTCAAGTATTTGTCAATAAAAGTAGAGTTGGTAGGAATATCTTCAATAGACAAGCTTTCACGGTGATGTAAATATTTTTCATATTTTGCCAAAATTTTATCTACGTCTTTGTCATACTGATATATTTCGGCATCAATACCACTTAACATGTGGATTGCACTGCCATAAGAAGGTAGAATTTCTACTGCTTTTTCTGCATAAGGCAATGCTTTGTACATGAAGTTTTTACGCTCGTCGCCAGCCACTTTTTGAGCTTCATTGAACAGAGCTACACCATAAAAAAGATTTGCACGTGCGCTATTTGGAGAAATATTGATTGCAGAAGTATTCAAAGACAAAGTATCTTTCCAATCAGGAATACGCAACATGGTTTTTACGCTATAACCTAAACTCAAAATGCCCAATAATGCCATTCCAACAGTAGTTAGATTTTTTTTCGGTAAAAAATCTGTTATCCAATAGGCAACAATAATGCTAAAACCAACCGAGGAAAGATAAATAAAACGGTCATTCATAAATGTTCCTATCGAAAACGGAATATTACTCACTATCGAAAAAGTAATCAAATAAAATAAAATGGCGTAACCAATAATGCTTTTCTTTTTCCAAACCGACCAAACGCCATAAACACCAAGGCTTGTGTATAAAATCAGCGCTGCAATACTTTGTAGATTGCTCCAATTCACAATTGGAATTTGATATGGATAATAGTCGTGTGTCAAAGGATGTGGATAAAACAACAACTGAATGTAACGCCACAAAGTATAAAAAATCGTTGCAAAACGCTCACTCATTGGCACACCATAGAATGGATTGTTCATAATATCGGTGATTTCTTTGCCATTCCCAAGCAAATAACCAATGACAGAAACACGAATAATCAAATATAAAATGGTTGTTACCAACAAAGGAACAGCCGTTTGAAGTGATTTTTTTACATCAAAATCTTTGAAACAATATAAAGTAAGCGGAACGATTGCCAAGAAAGTCAAGGTATTTTCTTTTGACAATAAACCTAAGAAAAAGACAATCGAGGCTTGAATCATTTTGACAAAACGACCAGTTTCGGCATATTTTAAAACATAATAAAGTGTTCCGAAAGCGGCTAAAAAAGCCATAATTTCGTCACGACCTTTGATGTTTGCCACTGCTTCCGTATGAATCGGGTGTAGTAAAAATAACAAAGAAGCTACAAAAGGCAGATTAAAATACCATTTTTCATCTTCTTTTAAAGGAAAAAGTATCAACAATATGCGATAAAGTAAAATCGCTGACAAACAATACAACAGTATATTGGTAAAATGATGTACAAAACGGACTGTTTTAAACTCAGCTCCATTGTAATCACGCTTTTGACCAGCGGCTAATTTAGGTAGTTTTGTTTCGTCAGGCGCAAACATCGACCATTCCATGGCAAAAGTCACCAAAGAAAGTGGTCGGTAACGTGCGCCAGCAACCAAATCTCTTTGTTCTCCAAAATAACCAACAAAAGATTCTTTTTTTAGAATATCTCCAATACCAGCCGTTCCTTTTTTAGTAAAACGGTTGTCTGTAATGACTATTTGGTCATCTAAAACATAATCAGAAAACAAGCTGTAGCCATAAAGCGTGAAGCCCAATACAAAGAAAAGCATCGCCACATTTCGATTGAGTTTCCAAAAGGAAGGTTTTTTTTCAGAGGAAATAAAAGGAACAGCTGCACGAGGTGCTGCGTTGGTAGGAACAGTATTTTTTTTAGCCATGATTATATTTTTTTATATAAAAATTTATTTTACGAAAAAAATCAAGCAAAGATACGTCAATTGACTATATTTTAAAAAGGCTTTTATATCTTTGCGCCATTATTCAAAGTAATCTAATTTTTTATGGCTACAACACAAGAATTACAAGGTATTGCATCGCAAGTTCGTCGAGATATTGTTCGTATGGTTCACTACGTTAGCTCGGGACACCCAGGAGGTTCTTTGGGCTGTGCTGATTTTTTGACAGGACTTTATTTTGGTGTGATGAAACGCCACAAGCGTTTTACGATGGCAGGCAAAGGTGAAGATATTTTCATATTGTCAAATGGGCATATTTCTCCTGTTTTTTACAGTGTTTTGGCTCATGCTTGTTATTTTGACAAAAATGAAATGAGTACGTTCCGTAAGTTAAATTCTCGTTTGCAAGGACATCCAGCAACCCATGAAGGCTTGCCAGGTGTTCGTATTGCTTCGGGTTCTTTGGGACAAGGTGTTTCTGTCGCTGTTGGTTTGGCAAAAGCAAAAAAAATGGACGGTGATGATCGTTTTGTTTTTGCACTTACAGGCGACGGTGAATTACAAGAGGGTCAGATTTGGGAGGCGTTGATGTTTGCAGCACACCACAAATTGGACAACTTGATTGTAACCGTCGATTGGAATGGTCAGCAAATTGATGGTTCTAATGACAAGGTAATGTCATTGGGCGATTTGCCAGGCAAATGGAAGGCTTTTGGTTGGAATGTTTTGAAAATGGATGGTCACAATATGGAAGAAATTGTAGCGACCCTTCGCAAAGCTAAACGTGGCGCAGGAAAAGGAAAACCTACGGTAATTCTAATGAAAACAGAAATGGGAAAAGGTGTTGATTTTATGATGGGTTCTCACGAATGGCACGGAATCGCTCCAAACAAAGAACAAGCATTGCGTGCATTGGCTCAATTGGAAGAAACATTGGGCGATTATGTGGTGGAAAATGATGGTTTGAAAAACTAAAAAGTCAAAATGTAAAACAGAAAAATGTAAAAGTCCGTTGAGCAAACCGAAATTTTACTTTGTTTCAAATTTCAATGTGTTTTATAAAAGTATTTAAATAAAAAAAATGGCAATAGACGTAATTTTAGGCTTGCAATGGGGCGACGAAGGAAAAGGAAAAATAGTAGATTTTCTTGCCGAAAAATATGACATCGTAGCTCGTTTTCAAGGAGGACCTAATGCTGGTCACACTTTGATTTTTGACGGTAACAAGTATGTATTACATACTGTTCCTTCAGGTATTTTTAGAAAAAAACAGCTCAATATCATTGGAAATGGTGTCGTTTTAGACCCAATTACCTTTGAAAAAGAGTTGATAAAACTCGAAGAATCTAATGTAGAATACAAAAGCCGTCTTTTAGTGGCTAAAAAAGCACACTTGATTCTCCCAACACACCGCTGGTTAGATGCTGCTTCCGAAGCCTCAAAAGGGAAAGAGAAAATTGGTTCTACACTCAAAGGTATTGGTCCAACATATATGGACAAAACGGGTCGAAACGGACTCCGTGTTGGTGATATTTTGGCTGATAATTTTAAAGCAAAATATGATATTTTAAAAGCCAAACATTTGGCTTTTATGAAAATATATTCGCCTGTTGATTTTGATTTGGCAACCGAAGAAGCAAAATGGTTTGCCAGTTTGGAGGCTTTGAAATCGTTGCAAATCGTTGATGGTGAGTACTTTATCAATGATGCACTCAAACAAGGCAAAAAGATTTTGGCAGAAGGTGCGCAAGGTTCGATGCTGGATATTGATTTTGGAACATACCCTTATGTAACTTCTTCAAATACCGTTACGGCAGGTGTTTGTACAGGATTAGGCGTTGCACCGAGTACTATTGGAGAAGTAATTGGTATTACAAAAGCCTATTGTACACGTGTTGGTGGCGGCCCTTTTCCAACAGAATTGGACAATGCTATTGGCGAAAAATTACGCCAAGAAGGACACGAATTTGGCTCAACTACGGGTCGTGCTCGTCGTTGTGGTTGGATTGATTTACCGCAATTGCGTTACACCATTATGCTGAATGGCGTTACCCAAATCGTCATGACCAAAATTGACGTTTTGAATGTTTTTAATGAAATAAAAGTGTGTAAAGCCTATGAATATGATGGCGCACTACAATCTACTTTGCCGTATGATTTAGATGCGACAACCGTTACACCCGTTTTAGAAACACTAAGTGGTTGGCAAACTGATCTCAAAAGTGCCATGACCTACTCGCAATTGCCGCCAAAAGCACAAGTTTTTGTAGAATATGTTGAAAAACATTTAGGTGTTCCGATTACTATAGTTTCGACAAGTCCCGAGCGCAATAGTCTGGTGTTCAAATCCATATAAATTTATATTCGAGTATTAGTTCATATCAGAAAAATCCAAGCCATTGTCAAGATGGTTTGGATTTTTTTTGACATAAATTTTTGCAATGAATGTAAAATGCTAAACTAAAAATTCTGCCATTGCATCGTTTAATTTATTTTTTAAATGCTTAAAAAAACGAGAACGTTGTCGGTCTTCACCAAGTAACAAACTCCCTTTTTTCATTTTTTCAAACAAATCCAAGGTGTAGTCAAAGGTTTTTTCAGAAAAACTCGTCATAAAATTAGGAGAGTCGTAGATATTATAAACCACTTTGTGTTCTTTGCTATTGACTGTAATCAAAGTAGGTGTTGGCACTAATTCAGCATGGTATATTTCTGATTTTTTACCAGATTCTTTGTGACCTTTTGCAGCAATAGATTCCATTATTTCTACTATCCTCATTTGACAATTTAGCAAAGTGGCTACGTCATTTTTATCGTCAAACAAATCACTGTTAATTGCGTAACGAATCTGGTCAATTGTCGAATCAATCATACCTGTATTCCAAAATTCTATGGTATGGAGTTGATTAAAAGCCTTTTGTGTTTCTACAATTAATCTGGAATTTTCGGGTGTTGAAAGTCTATTGATGCTAAAAGAATGTTCTAAATGCGATGGGTTGTTCCAAATCGTTCTGCTCCAAATATACATTTTGAACAAAATCAATTTTGGCTCAAAAAGATAGTAGAAAATGGGTGTTTCAATGGCAGAATAACTAATTTCACAATTGGACATATTGCTTAACATCGAAGTATTTTTGTGCAGCTCTTGTAGGAAAATTTCAAATGATTGTGGTTGCCTCTGCATCGTATCCAAGTGAAAGCCTGTGTA
The DNA here is from genome assembly GCA_043777755.1 of Saprospiraceae bacterium. GTDB lineage: Bacteria > Bacteroidota > Bacteroidia > Chitinophagales > Saprospiraceae > CANHEE01. Next base: position 44,383 of record JAYWHK010000219.1, on the reverse strand, counting down.
GGTAGAATACAACAACTCGTCGAGCGACACTTTGTAATGTGCTGCCAACAACATTATTTCATCAAAGTTTAATAATTTTTTTCCATTGATTCTGTCATAAGCGACACTTTTGCTAACGTTCAGCAAGTCACTAATTTCATCAACGAATTTTTTACCTGTAAAAGGTGAAGATTTAGCAATTTTTTCAAAAAAATAGATTTGTGTTGTTGTTTTCATAACTTGATTGCGCAATAAAATTGCCAAAAGATTTAAAATTCCGAAATATTGCGACAAATATAATTTACTTTCCGAATATTCCCAAATAAAAAAATAGATTTCCGAATCATTACTCCAGTATAATTTGTACGATGTATCAAACAAGCCTAATTTTGTGGTGTTAAATTAACTAAAAATACAATGAAAAAATTAATTACTTTTTTCCTTTTTTGTAGCTTACTATCCGCTTGTGAGCGAAATCTTGATCCACCGCAGCCCACTACCACCACCAAGCCAGCTGTACATCAAGATACCATACGCTGCAAAGTAAATGGCAAAGACTGGGAAGCTATACCTAAAAATTTGAATGGACAGTTTTTTTCCAATGCTGTTACGGCTGAGTTATCAATAGCTCCATTATTACAAGGAGATACAGTTTTTAATATTGTTGCTTTTCAATTGGATGCTAATAAACAACCCACAGAAACTATAAATTTCGGATTTTGGATAAAGGACAATTCTAATAAATATACAGTTATCAATGGATCAATTTACGAAGGCGCTTGTGCCAATTACCAAATAGATACAAACTATCAACGCCCTGTAATCATAAATTATCATGACAGAAAAAAGGGGCTTATAAAAGGTACGTTTTCTTTCAAAGGAATCACCAATGCGATTAAGCCTTGTAAAGATACCGCAATTATAGCAGATGGCTATTTTAGTGTAAGGTATTAAAAACAAATAATATTTCTTAATTTTAAATTTATTTCACGATGAAAAAATTAATTGCTTTTTTCCTTTTTTGTAGCTTACTATCCGCTTGTGAGCGAAACCTCGATCCACCACAGCCCACTACCACCAAGCCAGCTGTGCATCAAGATACCATACGCTGCAAAGTAAATGGCAAAGACTGGGAAGCTATACCTAAAAACTTAAATGGGCAGTTTATTTCAAATGCTGTTACAGCGGAACTGCTTACGGGACCTTTATTAAATGGTTATACTGTTTTATCGTTAAAAGCCTTTCAATTAGATGTCAATAATCATCCAGACGATGCACTGCTTTTTAGTTTTTGGATAAAAGATGATTCTAATGAGTATATTGTGCGAGGTGGTGCAAGGTATGACAATACTTGTGGAACCCATATTATTGATACTAATTATTCACGACCAGTAATTGTAGAGTATCACGATAGAAAGCGAGGACTAATAAAAGGTCGCTATTCTTTTACAAGTATTTCTGATGTGCCTGTAATAAAAGAAGGTTGTAAATACACGATAGCTATAACAGATGGCTATTTTAGTCAATAGTTTCCTAAAAAATCTTACGATTTTTTAGGAAACTATGTTTAAAGGTGCTGGTATTATTGTTTATTTGAAAAGCTTACTTGCTTCTACGGACAAAAAAATAATGCTAATTTGGGATAATGCATCTTGGCATAGTTCGCAAGAAGTAAAAGATTTTTTAAACTGTAACTCCGCAAAAAAGCATACGTAATAGGTATATATATTCAAATTTGTGACATGGTATTTTTATAAATAAATATTTTATTCTAATAATGAATATTTTTAAAGCTAAAACAGAATAAAATTCTGTAAAATGCAAATTAATTTAATATCTAATCAATGTTTTTCACTTTAATGCCCTATTACGTATATTTTGCTACTTATAGCACATAGTTAAATGTGCTATAAGTTTTTGATAATCAAATATTTACGTTCAAAATTAAGACCTATTACGTATGTTTTTGCGGAGTTACAGTTTAAATACTGAATTAGGAAAAAGATTATGGGTTGCCAACACACCGCTATATTCGCCCGAATATAATCCTGATGAATTAGTTGGGGCTAATTCAAAGAGAGTCAAAATACCTAACCAAGTACCAAAAAACGTTAGAGAATTAACCGAAATAGCTCATGGTGGCATTGATGCCACCGCTACGGAAAAATTCAGAAAAGAAAAAACGCAGTCAGGATTTTAAATCCTGCATGCGTTTAGATACAAATAAAAATATCCTTAGCGGTGGCATCAATGCGCCACCGCTAAGGATAGAAAAAATTAATATGCTTTTGCAAAAACAACCCTTTTATTACTTGGATTTCCTGTCAAAATACATTTGCCATCTTCTTCAACAGCATCTAAAGGAATACAACGAATCGTTGCTTTGGTCAATTCTTTGATTTTATCCTCTGTTTCGGCAGTTCCGTCCCAGTGTGCGCTGATAAAACCAAGGTTTGCATCGTCTTCAATGATTTTTACAAATTCTTCCCAAGTATCGACAGTATAAGTACGAGAAGCTCGGAAAGCCAAGGCTTTGTTGTAGATATTCTTCTGAATATCCTCCAAAAGCTCTTGAATATGCTCTACAATGCCTTCAAATGGACGAGATTCTTTTGTTTTTTCGTCACGTCGAGCCACTTCAATCGTTCCGTTTTCGTAATCTCTCATACCCATTGCCAAACGAACTGGAACGCCACGCATTTCATAGTCTGCAAACTTAAAACCAGGACGTTTTGTTTCGTCATCGTCAAATTTTACAGCCAAACCAAGTTTTTTGAGTTCTGCCATGATAGGTTTTACCTTGTCATAGATTTTGTTCATATCTTCGATTCCTTTGTGAATCGGAACAATTACCACGTGTAAAGGAGCTACTTTCGGAGGTAAAACCAATCCGCTATCATCAGAGTGCGCCATAATTAATGCGCCAATCAAACGAGTAGAAACACCCCAAGAAGTTGCCCAAACATAATCTCTTGTACCATCTTTTCCTAAGAATTGTACATCAAATGCTTTCGCAAAATTTTGACCCAAGAAGTGAGAAGTTCCTGCTTGTAACGCTTGTCCATCTTGCATCATCGCTTCGATACAGTAAGTGTCTAAAGCTCCTGCAAAACGCTCATTTGGCGATTTACGACCACGAATCACAGGCAATGCCATGAAATCTTCTACGAAATCAGCATAAACTTCCAACATTTTTTCTGTTTCCTCAACGGCTTCTTCAGCACTTGCATGAGCGGTATGCCCTTCTTGCCAAAGAAACTCCGCAGTACGCAAGAACAAGCGGGTACGCATTTCCCAACGCACCACATTCGCCCATTGGTTAATTAGCAATGGCAAATCTCTATAACTTTGAATCCAATCTCGGTAAGTATTCCAAATAATGGTTTCAGATGTTGGACGAACAATCAGTTCTTCTTCTAATTTTGCATCAGGATCTACAATAACGCCACCGCCATTTGGATCGTTTTTCAAACGATAGTGCGTTACTACAGCACATTCTTTTGCAAAACCTTCGACGTGTGCTGCTTCTTTACTCAAAAAACTTTTTGGAATAAACAATGGAAAATACGCATTGACATGACCCGTTTCTTTAAAACGTTTGTCTAATTGGTCACGCATTTTTTCCCAAATCGCAAAGCCGTAAGGTTTAATCACCATACAACCACGAACCGCTGAGTTTTCAGCCAAATCCGCTTTTTTTACAATATCTTGATACCATTGCGAGTAATTCTCGCTTCTACTTGTTATTTCTTTTGACATGATGCTAATATAAAATGTAAAACTTTTGATAAGTTTATACTGTAAAACGGACTAAATGTTACAATTGATTGTAAAATGCAATGCTTTCTAAAATCTCTTTTTCACTTGCAGTATGATTTATTTCAAATTGTCCTATATTTTTTAGAAAAGTAAAATTAATCGCATCGCTTTCATTTTTCTTGTCTTGTTGCATTATTTTTATTAAAAAAGAAAAAGATTCGCTTGGAATTATGATTTTCCCATACGTTCTTATGATAAAATCACTAATTTGTTTCAATTCTTCTTTTGTTAATTTATTTTTTTCAACACTTAAAAAAGCCTCACAAATCATACCAATTGCGATTGCTTCGCCATGCAACAAAGGTTTTTTTGTTTCTAAAAAAAAACTTTCCACAGCGTGACCAATCGTATGACCAAAATTCAATGCTTTACGAACATTTTTTTCAAAAGGATCTTGCTGAACAATCTTTTGCTTGACTTGAAGCGAAAGTGTGATAATTTTTTGCCAATCTACTTTTGTTAAATCAGTGATTTTTAATAAATCATTGAATTGTGCCGCATCAGCAATCAAAGCGTGTTTGATGATTTCGGCAAAACCACTTCTTCGTTCTCGCAAAGACAATGTTTCTAAGAAAAATGGGTCAATTAAAACAGCTTTTGGGTCGTTAAAAACGCCAATTGCATTTTTTACACCTTGAAAATCAATGCCTAATTTGCCGCCAATCGACGCATCTACTTGTGAAAGTAAGGTAGTTGGAATTTGGATAAAATCCATTCCACGCTTAAAAGTACTGGCACAAAATCCGCCCATGTCACCTATTACTCCACCGCCAAGATTCAAGACAATTGCTTTTCTATCTGCGGAAAAATCCAACATTTGTTGCCATATCTTTTCACAAGTTACTATATTTTTTTGTTGCTCGCCACTTGTGATTTCAACAATGCTAATTTTTTGATTATCAATGTATTGTATGAAATTTGGCAAACAAAATTGGCGTGTATTTTCATCGCAAATGACCATCACTTGCGAATAATCTTTTAAAGTAAAAGCAGCCAAAGCTGCTTTTACATTGCCAACATAAATGTTGTATTGTCCTAATGGAAAAATGGTCATAGACTTTAGTTCTAAGTTTCTTACTATGTACTTGAGTTGAATAATTTTGAACGCTTACTTAAACGCATTAAATCCTGTCACGTCCATTCCTGTAATCAGTAAGTGAATATCGTGTGTTCCTTCGTAAGTCAAAACGGTTTCGAGGTTCATCATGTGGCGCATAATAGGGTACTCGTTGGTGATACCCATACCACCGTGAATCTGACGAGCTTCTCGTGCCACTTCCAACGCCATAATGCAGCTGTTGCGTTTTGCCATAGAAATTTGTTGAGGTGTCGCTTTGCCTTGATTCGCCAATGTTCCCAAACGCCAAACCAATAGTTGCGCCTTTGTAATTTCGGTAATCATTTCCGCCAATTTCTTTTGAGTCAGTTGAAAACCTCCAATCGGTCTGCCAAATTGGATACGCTCTTGCGAATAACGCAAAGCCGAGTCGTAACAATCCAACGCTGCACCAATAGTTCCCCAAGCGATGCCATAACGAGCTTTTGACAAACAACCCAAAGGCCCCTTTAAGCCTTGAACATTTGGTAAAACATTTGCTTTTGGCACACGAACATCTTCAAAAACGAGTTCCCCAGTGATAGAAGCACGCAAAGACCATTTTCCATGAATTGCTGGTGCTGTAAAACCTTTCATACCTCGCTCAACAATCAAACCTCTGATAATACCTTGTTCGTCTTTCGCCCAAACAACTGCAATGTCGGCTAATGGCGAGTTTGTTATCCATATTTTAGCACCGTTCAAAATATAACAATCGCCATCATCTTTGATGTTGGTAATCATATCGCTTGGATTAGAACCATAATCTGGTTCGGTCAAACCAAAACAACCAATAAATTCACCAGAAGCTAATTTGGGTAAATATTTCATGCGTTGTTCTTCGCTGCCGTACTTGTAGATAGGATACATGACCAAAGAACCTTGAACAGATGCCATAGAACGCACGCCCGAATCGCCACGTTCCAACTCTTGCATAATGATGCCGTAAGAGATTTCGTCCATTCCTCCACAACCATATTTGGTTGGCAAACTTGGGCCAAAAGCACCGATTTCTGCTAATCCTTTGAACAAATGGGTAGGGCAAACAGCTCTGTCTGCGGCATCTTCAATGATAGGGCTAACTTCTTGTTTGACCCATTCACGAACTGCACCACGAGCCAAAAGGTTTTCTTCTGTTAATAAATCGTCAATATTGTAGTAGTCGTGAAACTGATAACGATCTTCTCTCGCACTTCTCTTAAAATCTTGAATAGTAGTAAATTGCATGGTAAAATATTTTTATTTGGTTAGAAAAATATAGCGCAAATATACACAATGGATATTGGTTATTAGATATTAAAGATATTGCAAACGCTTGGTGTTCAATATTTTACATAAATGCAAAATCCCAAAACTACTTTCTGTTGTGTATATTACGGTTGCTATTATTAAATATACTGTTTTTTTAGTTATTTAATGTTTGTTATTGTTTAAAATGGTTCTAACTAATTGAAAGTCAAAACAATACAACAATTATAAACAATAGCAAAAATTTTAAACAGTGTATTAAACTGTTCCTCTATTTTTTCTTCGCCAAATTGAAACGACCAATCGAACAGGGAAAGCAATGGCAGAAATAACAGCCGCAACACCAAAAAAGATGTATTCATTGCGGTAATAAAGCCCTATGGTATTGAGTTGTTCGCTGGTAACACCTTTGCAAATTGCCTCATAACCGTCGTTGTCAATCATTTGGCGAAAAGTAAAAATACCATCAATAAGTAGAATAATCGCAGGAACAGCTAAAGCAATTAAAAAGGCTTTTACTTTGTCCATTTCTGCTAAAAAAGTATAGCGCAACAGGAAAATGTAACGGGTAAAAGTTACAAAAGTAACAATATATACCAAATTATAATAATTGATTCGCTCTGGATATTCCGTTACTTTACTCCAAATTGGGTATAAAATACCTATGGCGATGACAGCTGTGAACAACCAAGACACCAATTCTAACAATATTTTATTTTTCATAAAGATTTTTTATTTTCAAAATAATTCTCCTTGACCTGTTCCGTTTGTTTTGCGTTCTAATTCTAAAAGGAATTTTTTTCTCCATAAACCACCAGCATATCCCGTCAGGCTTCCATCAGAACCAATCACCCTATGGCATGGAACAATAATGCCTAATTTGTTTTTACCATTTGTTGTTCCAACTGCTCGAATGGCTTTTACATCTCCAATTCTACGAGAAAGTTCCATATAACTTGTGGTTGTTCCGTAAGGGATTTTTGTCAATTCTGCCCAAACTTTTTGCTGAAAATCAGTTCCTTTTTGAGCTATTGGGAATGTAAAATTTTGTAATTCACCTTTGAAATACGCTTGTAACTCTGCGATACAATACTGAACCAAATTTGGAACAATATTGTTCTCTTCCCAGTCATTTTTTTCTACAAAATTAACTGCATTTATGGCTTCTCCATCGCTGATGATTTCGAGCGTTCCAATTGGGCTTGACGTAAAAAAAGTAGTTTCCATTTTATTCTTCGCAAGATATACACAACGGATATTCGTTATTAGATATTAAAGATATTGCAAACGCTTGGTATTCAATATTTTGCATAAATACAAAATCCCAAAACCATTTTCCAACGAGTATATTACTTATTGTAATCAATTGCTAAGTACTTCGGATTGTAATAATCAACATTTTAAAATACAATAAACTGTTGTAAATCAGTAAGATTAAAAGACTGATGACTTATTGACTTATGACTACTTATTCATGCAACATTTTCCACAATTTATCTTTTAATTCTAATAATCCTTGATTGGCAGCCGCAGAAATAAAAATATGTGGAATTTTTTTAGGCAATGTTGGCTTAATCAGAAGTTTAATGATTTCGTCGTCCACCAAATCGCATTTTGTAACACAAATCAAACGTGGTTTATCCATCAATTCTGGATTAAAAAGTTTCAATTCTTTTTCCAAAATTTTATATTCTTTTTTGATATCTGGTGCATCGGAAGCAATCATGAACAATAGAACAGCGTTTCGCTCGATGTGACGCAAAAAACGATGTCCTAAACCTTTGCCTTCGTGAGCATTTTCGATAATTCCAGGAATATCAGCCATCACAAACGACTGATGGTCACGGTAACTCACAATACCTAAATTGGGCGTAATGGTTGTAAATGGATAATCTGCAATTTTGGGTTTTGCAGCTGAAAGGACAGACAATAAGGTAGATTTTCCTGCATTGGGAAAACCAACCAAACCAACGTCTGCTAATACTTTTAGTTCCATTGCAACCCAACCTTCTCTACCCATTTCGCCAGGTTGAGCGTGTGTTGGGAGTTGATTGGTAGGCGTTGCGAAGTGTTGATTTCCTCTTCCACCACGACCACCAGAAAAGAGCGTTTTCTCCTCACCGTGTTCTGTGATTTCACAAATCAATTCTTCGGTTTCTTCGTCATAGACCAATGTTCCAAGCGGAACTTCTACCAAAACGTTTTCAGCATCTCTGCCTGAACAATTTTTACCAGTACCATTTGCACCATCGGAAGCAAGTAAATGCTTGCGGTAACGCAAGTGTAAAAGTGTCCACATATTGCGATTTCCTCTCAAAACCACTGAACCACCACGTCCGCCATCGCCACCGTCAGGACCACCAAGGGCTATCTGACCATCTCTATAAAAATGAGAACTTCCTGCGCCACCTTTACCAGATTTTGCATATACACGGATATAATCAATAAAATTATCTGCCATTTTTCTTCGCTTAGTATTTGTATTGTTTGGAGTAAAAAATCAAAAATTTAATGTGAAATTAGTTTTTTAAGCCGCAAAGATACATTTTTTCTAAGAGAAAGCCTTTAAAAATTACTTTTTTATTATAAAAACGTGAAGAAGTTAATACAATAAGCCATTTATATGAAACAACAAAACTACTTGTGATGGGTATTGCACAAGTAGTTTATGTTCTAAAACACAGCTTTGTCTTCTCTATATAAAACGGTTAAAACGGTTTGGAGAACAGCATTGAGTGTGCTTTTGTCTATAACAGACATATTGTCCTCAGTAGTATGGTGGTAATGTCCAAAATTACCTTCTGCGGAAAGATTAATGATGTCAATCATTGGGATTCCAGCTTGATTGACATAATAATGGTCATCAGTAATGGAATCAGACCGTTCATTAACAAAATAATTGCCGTGACCTAACTCTTGTGCTACTTTCCATATTTTATCACATAACACAGGTGCCATTTCCCTTGAATGTCCTTCTTTTCCAAAACGAGCATTTTTTGCACCAGCCATGTCTAATAAAATACCAAAACGAGCATTGTATGAGCCTTTATTTTCTGCCCAATATTGCGAGCCTAAACACCAAGTTTCGGTCTTTCCACTCCCATTCATATCTCCATAATCTTCAACATCAAAGAGAACAATATCAACGCCAATTTCAGTTGGATTCTGCTGTAAAGTACGAGCAATTTCCAATAACATACCAACACCACTTGCTCCATCGTCTGCTCCATCAAAAGATTTTGTAGATTTTGATTTGTCTTTATCCTTGTCTGCAATATGACGGGTGTCCCAGTGTGCAGCCAACATTACTCTACGAGCATTGCCTGGATTAAATTTTGCGATGATGTTAGTTCCGTTAAGTGTCGCACCCGTATAAGCTTTTTTAGCAAAAACTTGTTCTTCTACTGTTGCGCCATATTGTTTTAATTTTTTGACCAACCATTGTTTGCAAGCCTTATGCGCAGCACTGTTTGGAACACGAGGACCAAAAGCAACTTGGTTTGCCGTAAGACTATATGCAGTATCCGCTGATGCCGTTGGTACTGCTACTTGGATAGAAGGTTTGGATTCTACGGTAGATGTATTTTGTGTATTGCTTGTTTTACTGCTGTTGCAGGAATCAAAACTTGACAATGCTGGCAAAATCATAGCCGCAATCATCAAAAAAACAACAATTTTAATTGCTAAATTTCTATTCATGTTATTAAATGTATTCTGTAAAATTTTAGCAAAATTACGAGCCTTTTAGCTAACAACCAAAAAATAGTCTATTTTACTTCACAGATAGTTTGATATTGTTTGGTTTTACTTATCAAGTTGTGCTATTGCGGCTTCAGCCAAGCCAAAAACGGTACTTGATGAAGCCCGAACTCTTTCGATTGGTTCACCTGTATTGATGACAGCTGCCCAAAGATGATGATTGCCCATTTTGTCTTGTTCACAGAAAACACCACACGTTTTGGGTGCGACCATTTTTTGAAAAGTACGCTCTACATTGGTCAAATTAGCAACTTCCTTATTGTGCCATTTTTTTACTATTTTCCTTGTAGCGATGTCTTCTTTGTTGCATAAAAACGCCAAAACACCTTTACCCGCAAGCGGCGGAAACTCTTTTGAATTCAGTATTTTTATCTTTGTTTTTTGTATATTTTTAGTGATTTCGTAGTTTGATAACAAGCGAATCTCGCCTTTTTCATCTGAATTATACGTATAATCCGAAGAAAATTCTTCTAAAAGAGCTGGTAAATAATTTGTATCTTTTGATGAAATAACAGCATCGCCTGCCAATCCTAAAAGTGTGTTCTCCTCAAAACCCTTTTCACTCAAAATAACATAATGCGCTTCAAAACGTTCAGAAAGTGCTGTAATTGCTACATTTTCAGGCAAATCAATAGGCGTTGCTGATAACTCTTGAATTAAAACATCAAAATCTCCTTTGAGCAATTGTGCGGAAGCATTGATAAAATCACTTGTAAGAATGCTAATTTGAAGATTAAGATTGTCCTCTTGGCAATTTCTCGCTATATAATCTCGCTGCCATTCAGCTTGTACTGCTATTGATAATGAATTCATTTTTAAAATCTCAAGTGTTTGATGGTTGAACCTTTATTGATAAGTTGTTTTAGGGAGTCGATACCGATACTAATATGTCTATCTACAAAAGTAGAAGTGACTTGTTTGTCGTTTTCTTCTGTTTTTACGCCTTCTGGAATCATCGGAATGTCAGAAACCAAAAGCAATGCTCCAGCAGGAATATGATTTTTGAAAGCGGCAACAAATATAGTAGCGGTTTCCATATCAATAGCCCAACAACGAATGTCACGAAGGTATTGTTTAAAGTCTTCTTTGTGTTCCCAAACACGACGATTTGTGGTATAAACTGTTCCTGTCCAATAATCGCAATCATAATCACGAATGGTCGTAGAAATGGCTTTTTGCAATGAAAACGAAGGCAATGCAGGCACTTCAGCTGGCATATAGTCATTGGAAGTTCCTTCTCCTCGAATAGCAGCAATTGGCAAAATCAAATCGCCAACTTTATTTCTATCAGGACGCAAACCACCGCATTTTCCTAAAAACAAAACGCCTTTTGGCATAATTGCAGTCAGCAAATCCATGATGGTCGCAGCATTAGGGCTACCCATTCCAAAATTAATAATGGTAATATTTTCGGCAGTAGCACAAGCCATTGGGCGGTCTTTCCCTATGATTTCAACATCATATTTTTTTGCAAAAATTTCAACATAATTGGAGAAATTAGTCAGCAATATGTAACGACCAAAATCTTCTAATTTCATTCCTGTATAACGTGGCAGCCAATTATCAACGATTTCTTGTTTTGTCTTCATTTAATTAAAAAAATTTAGATGTGATAAAAAATAAATAACCACAAATATAAGACATAAAATCAAGTTTTACGAATGACAGGCTATTTTTGTTGATTAAGTTAAAGTTTATTTTTATTCTGGCTTTAATTTATCTTTGTACATTTTCTGAAATTTCTTCATTTTAGGTGTAATAACATAAGCGCAATATCCTTGATTTGGATTGCGGTTATAAAAATTTTGGTGATAATCTTCTGCCACATAAAAATTTGTATAAGGCGTTACAAAAGTCACAATATTGCCTTCCCAAATTTCTGTATTTGCCTTTGCTTTTGACGCTTCCGCAATTTCTTTTTCTGTTTGATTTCTATAAAAAATTTCAGAACGGTATTGTGGCCCGACATCATTTCCTTGGCGATTGAGCGTCGTAGGATCATGTACATTCCAAAAAACGTCTAAAATTTCTGCCAAACTAACTTCTTTTGGGTCAAAAACGACCTTTATAGCTTCTGTATGTCCAGTGTTTTTATCGCAAATTTGTTCATAAGTAGGATTTACAACGTGACCACCAGCATAACCAGATTCTACTTTTTTGATGCCTTTGAGTTGAAGATAAACGGCTTCTGTACACCAAAAACAACCACCAGCAATCACAATCGCATCTAAGCCCTGCGGTACAAGAAGTTCATTTTTAGGCAAATTTTCTACATTGTTTTGCATATTTTTTTGATTTGATTTCGGTTGGCTATTGGCATTACACGCCAATAACAAAAGTGTCAAAATGGAAAAGATAAAAATTTTCATTGTCAATATTTTTATTATCAAACGAAATAGACCCAAAAATAGTTTATCAAGTTAGCATAATTTTTATTTTACGCCTGTACTTCCAAAACCTCCAGCACCACGTTCACTGTCTTCTAATGTTTCTGTTTCTTGCCATTCAATTTGTTCGTACTTTGCAATGACCATTTGCGCAACCCTTTCAGCAGGTTCAATGATTTGCGTTTCAGAAGAAAGATTAATGACAATAACTTTGATTTCGCCACGGTAATCGCTGTCAATTGTTCCTGGTGAATTCGGGATAGAGATGCCTTTTTTGGCAGCAAGTCCGCTTCTTGGACGAATTTGGGCTTCATAACCTTGTGGTAATTCGATGAAAAGCCCTGTTGGCACTAAGGTTCTTTCCAAAGGCTTTAATGTAATGGTTTCGCTGATGTCAGCTCTTAAATCCATGCCTGCGCTGCCTGCGGTTTCGTACTGCGGCAAAGCATTTTTAGAACGATTGATTATTTTTACTTTCATTTAATAATAGTAGTAGTATGTTTATACAAAATGTGCGCAAAAATACGTTTATTACTTATGAATCAAATTTTTTTTACCTTAAAAAAACAAATGCAATACGTTTTTCAATCTGTCTAAAATATTTTTAGCTGAAAAACTATTTTTTTAGCTAAATTTGCACTTTGTTATCAATTGTGTTGGTTATTTTTTATGCAAAAATATCTTTTTTTAATATTTCTTTTTTTTACTCAAATTGCTTTTGCCCAAGAGCCTGCCAAAGACATTATTCAAGTAGATAAGTCAAATTATTTGGAATACATCTCTACGAATGGCGTTGTTACCCAAAAGCTAATTGGTGATGTTTGGCTGCATCAAGACAGTGTTTTTATGTATTGCGATTCCGCTTTGATTGAAAATAGAACCAATTTGCGTGCTTTTGGTCATGTGGTTATTCAACAAGGTAAAGCCATCAGTTGTTTTTCGGATTCTTTGATTTACAATGGGATTACAAAAATTGCAGACCTTTATTCTAAAGACGATGTGATTTTGAAAAATGGCGACCAAACACTCTATGCTTGGCGAACACTCAACTATAATGTCAATACAAAAGTAGGAACGTACAAACGTGGAGGGAAATTACTGGCGGACAAAACACAAGTTTTTAGCCGAGAAGGTGAATATTATGCAGCAACACACGAGGCTTTTTTTCGTAAAAAAGTGTTTGTAACAGACAAAGATTTTTCCTTAAAAACTGATACTTTGCAGTACAATACGAAAGATAAAATTGCACTTTTCCTTGCACCAACTCGAATAGACCAAGACAAAGCAAAAATCTATTGCGAGCGTGGATATTATGATTTTAATGAAAAAAAAGCAGAGTTTTTGCAAAATCCGCAATACGAAAAGGAAAAATCAAAAGCAACTGCCGACACAATGAAGTACGATGGCAATCTCAAAGAAGTCCGAATGATTGGTAACGCTCGTTTTGAAGACAGCTCGAAAGTTGCTACGGCAAAAGTCATTCGCTACAATGAAAGCGAAGATATTTCTTATCTTGAGGGCAATGCAAAATATAGCGATGGCAAACAAAACATAGCTGGCGAAGCAATTGCCTACAACAATAAAAATTCATCTTTTTCAACAAAAGGACGTTCCGTTATTGCCGATAGTACGCAGGTTTTGGAAGCGGACGATGTGCAATTCGACAAAGAAAAAGGCGTTGGCGTTGCAAAAGGCAATGTTGTTTGGCGTGATACAACGAATGATATTGCCATAAAATGTGACCAAATGGATTACGATAAAGGTCGAGATTACATCAAAACTCGAGGTGGTCGCCCATTACTGATTACATTGATTGACAAAGATACGATGTTTTTAAGTGCAGATACCTTGATTTCGTTCAAAGATACTTTGCAAAAAAACAATCCTCGACTGTTGCGAGCTTACCACGATGTGCGGATTTTTAAAAGCGATATGCAAGCGGTATGCGATTCTTTGTCTTATTCTGACATGGATTCTACTTTTCGTTTGTATCGAAAACCAATAATGTGGTCAGATACATCGCAATTTTCGGGTGATACAATTCATATTTTATTGGCAAATAAAAAAATGGACAAACTATTTTTAAATAATAAAGGCTTTATTATCAATGCTTTAGAGAATGATTTTTACAATCAAATCAAAGGAAAAAAGATAACCGCTTTTTTTGTGAACGGAAAAGTAAATCGTATGAAAGTATTTGGCAATGCAGAGTCTGTTTATTTTGCCACTGACGAAAAAGATGCGTATATTGGTGTTAATCGAGTAACGTGTAGCGATATGATGGTGTATTGGGGCGGTGAAAAAAATAAAGTGGAAAACATCAAATTTTATGCACAACCCAAAGGAAAGATGACACCAATAAAAGATGCCAATCCGATAACATTGCGTATGGAAGAGTTCAATTGGTCACCAAATTTACAACCAAAATCATTAAAAGATATTTTAAAAATAAAATAAACCACAACTATGAATTTTCTAAAAACTTTTTTTCCAATTTTAGCTTTTGTTTTCAACATCGGCTGTACAAATGCCCAGCAAACTACTAATACTACTGTGCAGAACTTAAACGTGAGCGAGTTCGTCGAGCAATATAAAAATAGCACAAATGCTCAATTATTAGATGTTCGCACGCCCAACGAATGGACGCAAGGCAATATTTCTAATGCAACAAAATGTGATTTTAGCAATCCAAATTTTAAGCAAAATGTAGCGCAATTGGATAAATCCAAACCCGTTTTTGTGTATTGTGCCGCAGGAGGAAGAAGTGCAAAAGCAGCTAAAATATTAGAAGAATTGGGTTTTAAAAAGATTTTCAACCTGAAAGGTGCTGGAAATGCAGATTTGCAGAAGGTTGGTTTCCAAAAATAAAATGTCCCAAATTTTTTCATTAAGAAAAAATTTAGGACACTTGGGAGGCAAATTCTTAACTTGTTTCTACATTACGACTGCGCTCTCTTTGCTGTAATTTAAAATATTGCGAAGTGCGTATGCCGAAGGACGAAATTGTGCTTTTGGCAGAATCGAATAACCATCTTTCAAGTCGTTGTAAGATGCTTGCAAATCAGTGTCAGCTTTAAGTGCTGCCTTGATTTCTACATTTTCGCTTGGAGATGTTTCGTGGTAAAGAAAAGAAACAAGGTGTTCAGATGTAAAGTTTTTTATCATTTAAATGTCGTTGGTAAATAAAAAAGGTTTAATAATAGTTCTCTGTTAATTCAGATTTCGTATATAAAACAGAAAATTAGTTACCTGTATTGCATGAGTGTAAAATTTTAACATTTTTCTGAAAAAAATTTAAAAGAACCAAATTTCCCCAATTCCTTCTAAACTGAAATCCAGGAAAATTGTTATACTTAATATGAAAAGCTGTATCTCCACAGCTGTAAAATATAATAAAATGAAAGTAAATACTTTAGCAACCATCATCAACGACCCTGATTTGGCAGAACAACACAAAATCATCGCCCAAAAAGTTGTCAATGGAGAACGAATCTCTTTTGACGAAGGCGTTTATTTGTATGAAAATGGAGAATTGGCTTATGTAAGTGCATTGGCGAATTTTATTCGAGAAAAAAAACAAGGCGATAAAACTTATTTTAACCGTAATTTTCACATCGAGCCTACGAACCTTTGTGTCTATACCTGCTCATTTTGTTCTTATTCTCGTCTTATCAAACAACGTGGCGACAATTCTTGGGAATATACCATGGAGGATATGCTTAATATTGTAAAAAAATATGATAACGAACCCGTTACCGAAGTTCATATTGTTGGAGGTGTTTTACCACAATACGATTTAAAATTTTATTTGGATTTTTTCAAAAAAATAAAAGAACATCGCCCCGAATTGCACGTAAAGGCATTGACACCCGTCGAGTATCATTATGTCTTTAAAAAAGCAAAAGTCAGCTACGAAGAAGGCATGAAAATGGTTAAAGAAAGCGGTGTAGATAGTTTGCCTGGCGGTGGCGCAGAGATTTTCCATGAAGAAATCAGGGATAAAATCGCTGGTGGTAAATGTAGTGGTGAGGAGTGGTTGCGTATTCATGAAATTTGGCACGACTTGGGTATGCGCTCTAATGCGACCATGTTGTATGGACATATCGAAGAATACAAGCATCGGGTGGATCACATGGAAAAACTTCGAGTTTTACAAGATAAAACGGGTGGTTTTCAGACCTTTATTCCATTAAAATTCAGAAATCAAGACAATCAAATGAGCCATCTGGAAGAAGTTTCTGTGATTGAGGACATTCGAAATTATGCCATTGGTCGGATTTATTTGGATAATTTTGACCATATCAAAGCCTATTGGCCTATGATTGGTAGAACAACGGCTCAGTTGGTGCTTTCGGCTGGTGTCGATGATATTGATGGAACGATTGACGATACTACTAAAATCTATGCCATGGCTGGTTCGGAAGAACAAAATCCTGCGCTTAGTACCAAAGATTTGGTCAATATGATTCGTCGTGTAGGTCGCCAGCCAATTGAAAGAGATACATTGTACAATGTCGTTACTGATTTTACAGATGTTGTTTTTGAAGAAGATACACAATTTAGAGGTTATTTGGATTTGCCAGTGGTGAACAAATGACCTATCCTAAATCCTTTCCAAAGGAAAGGACTTCAAGAATTGTTGTTTGCGGTATAGACGGATTTAACGCTCCCTTACACTCAATTTTTATATAAAAAAATACATGATAAAAAATTATTTATCGCTCATAAAATTTTCCCATACAATTTTTGCAATGCCCTTTGCATTGATTGGCTTTTGTATCGGAACGCTGACTGTTGGCAATGGTTTGAATTACAAACTCTTGGCATTGGTGGTATTTTGTATGATTTTTGCAAGGAGTGCTGCAATGGCTTTTAACCGCTATTTGGACAGAGCAATTGACGAAAAAAATCCAAGAACAGCCATTCGAGAAATACCTGCTGGCATCATCAAGCCTAATAATGCGCTTTTTTTTATCATCATCAATTGCTTAGGATTTGTTTTGGCTACATACCATATTAATACGATGTGTTTTTGGCTTTCACCTGTTGCATTGCTTGTCATTTTGGGTTATAGTTATACAAAAAGATTTACCGCTTTGTGTCATTTGGTACTTGGTTTAGGACTTTCTCTTGCGCCAATTGGTGCATATTTGGCAGTTACTGGCGAGTTTGCTATTTTGCCGATTTTATATTCTTTTGCTGTTTTACTTTGGGTGGCAGGTTTTGATATTATCTATGCTTTGCAAGATGAAGACTTTGACCGTTCTTTGTCGCTCAATTCTATCCCTGTTCGTTTGGGAACAGTCAATGCTTTGCGCCTTTCTACATTTATGCACATTATCAGTGCTTTGTTTATTGTTGTTGCAGGATTTTTTTTACAAAGACAATTGCCAGATTTTCAATACCTTCATTGGATTGGAGCAGCTGCCTATATTGGTTTGCTTTTTTATCAACATACCTTGGTGAAAGCAAACGATTTGAGTAAAATTAACATGGCTTTTTTTACCACCAACGGAATCGCAAGTGTTGTTTTTGGAACATTTGTTATTTTAGATGCCTTATTTTAGATGTCAAACTTCATACCTTATCAACATCATTTTTTTTCAGAAAAAGAAATGATTGCTCGCGGCCATGCTTTTTATGAAGCGATGGATTGCCGTCGCACACTTCGAGAATTTTCAGACCGACCCGTGCCAAAAGAAGTGATTGAAAATATCATTATGACCGCCTCGACAGCTCCTTCTGGTGCGCACAAGCAGCCTTGGACTTTTTGTGTCGTAAGCGATGCCGAAATCAAAAAAGCGATAAGAATTGCTGCCGAAGAAGAGGAATTTACCAATTATAACGGCAGAATGAGCAGCGAATGGCTCAAAGATTTGGAGGTTTTTGATACGGATTGGCATAAGCCATTTTTAGAAACTGCACCTTATCTGATTGTAGTGTTCAAAAGAGCCTACGAACTCACGCCCGAAGGCGAACAACGCAAGAATTATTACGTCGTAGAATCCGTAGGCATCGCCATAGGTCTACTCTTAGCAGCTATACAAAAAGCAGGCTTGGTAGCACTGACGCACACGCCAAGCCCTATGAATTTCTTACAAAAAATATTGAATCGTCCTGAAAATGAACGACCATTTTTGTTGATTCCCGTAGGATTTCCCACTGATGAAGCACAAGTGCCTGATATTCAACGAAAAAAATTGGAAGACATTAGTGTTTGGTACTAATGCCCAAAACGGATTTTAGGAATTGTTTTCGGAAGGTGTGGTTTTAACCACAGAAAGTAAATGACAAAATGCCATTTTTAGCTTTTGTTTTGTTTGCTTGTTTTCTCTTAATTTTGAACACTTGACTGAAGCATCAATAAAAAGAGTAAACACGCAGTGCTTATGACCAACCAAAAACGGATGTCTTGGTAGAAAGCAAATTTTCTTTGTTTTTCCACTATTAAAAAATTGTAAGTTTGGTAAAAAATATTAGATTCAATGAAGCCAGTTCAGTTTTATATTAACACTGCTCTTACTTTAACATTTTACTCTAAATGACACGTTGCGTAAATAATAATAGTGCAAAGTAGTAGGTATTTTTTAAAAAATGCAAATTTTTTAGTCTAAAAAATTACATTTTTTTCATTAATATATATCAAATTTTTAAATTAAAATTTTATTTAACACATTGATTATTAATTTTTTATGTAAAAAAAATATAAAAATTTTAATATTTTTTGTGACATAACAATATACTTATTGCATACAAAATAGTATATATTATACAATTTAAATTTTTTAAAACATTCATAGTAGCCATTTTACAGTTGCATTTTTTTAGACTTGATTTTTATTCATTATATTGGAACGCACAAAAAAAATAAGGTTTGACAAACAACATATACTTTCAATAGTGTATTTTTGCCGTTTTACTTCACAATATGAAATTTACACTCGAACATACTGACCCAAAATCCAACGCCCGTACTGGTACAATTCAAACAGACCATGGTACAATTCAAACGCCAATTTTTATGCCTGTCGGAACGGCAGGAACAGTAAAAGCGGTGCATCAAAGAGAATTGAAAAATGATATTCATGCTCAAATTATTCTTGGCAATACATATCATCTTTACCTTCGTCCAGGTTTGGAAACCATTAGTCAAGCTGGTGGTTTGCATAAATTCAATGGTTGGGACAAACCGATTTTGACAGATAGTGGAGGCTACCAAGTTTATTCTTTGGCGCATCGCCGAAAAATTACTGAGGAAGGTGTTACTTTTCAGTCGCATATTGATGGTTCTAAACATTTTTTCAGTCCAGAAAAAGCCATTGATGTGCAGCGGACAATTGGCGCAGACATCATCATGGCTTTTGACGAATGTACGCCCTATCCTTGCGATTATAAATACGCTAAAAACTCAATGGGAATGACGCACCGTTGGCTCAAACGCTGTTGTGAACATTTTGATGCAACAGAAGGTCATTATGGTTATTCGCAAACTTTTTTCCCTATTGTACAAGGAAGTACTTACGACGATTTGCGCAAAGAATCAGCTGAGGCAATCGCTTCGTTTGGTCGAGAAGGCAATGCTATTGGAGGTCTTTCCGTTGGAGAACCAGCCGAAATGATGTACCATCATACGGATTTGGTTTGTCAGATTTTACCAAAAGACAAACCTCGCTACCTTATGGGTGTCGGAACACCAGAAAATTTACTGGAATGTATAGCATTAGGCGTTGATATGTTTGACTGCGTATTGCCAACTCGAAATGCCCGTCACGGTTTGATTTACACTTCCGAAGGAATTATAAACATCAAAAATGTGCGATGGAAAAATGATTTTTCTCCGCTTGATGCGAATTGCCCAGCCGAAACAAGTCAATTTTATACGAAGGCATACTTGCGTCACTTGGTTCATTCTGACGAACTTTTGGGTTGTCAGATTGCAAGTATTCAAAACCTGAGTTTCTTTTTGTGGCTTGTTGGAGAAGCTCGCAAACACATCATCGCTGGTGACTTTTCTTCTTGGAAGAATGAAATGTTGATAAAAGTCAAAACAAGATTGTAGTAGAAATAGTAATTTTTTAACTTTTTTTTTGAAAAAATAACAAAAAAAAGCTATAAATTAAAGTTTTCCACAATTTGTGTATATTTTTTGTGCAGCAATTGATTTTATTGACTTATATTTGTAAGTTCTAATACAAACTATTTACATCACAACCTTTTGAATTAGGAAAATAATATCATTTTTTATTAAAAAATAATTTTTTCCTTAGCGATTATAGACTATGAAATTTAGCGTATCATCATCTGATTTACTCAAACAACTACAACTGGTTAGCGGAGCTATCGCCTCTAATCCTGTATTGCCTATTCTTGAAGATTTTTTATTTACAATCCAAGACAATAGATTAACCATTGCCGCTACTGACCTCGAAACATCTATCACAACAGCGTTAGATGTTATGGCTGATGGCAACGGCACTATCGCTGTACCTGCAAAAATATTGTTGGACACGCTCAAAGCATTACCACAACAACCAATTACGTTTTCGTATTCAGAAGAAAATTTTAGCATAGAAATTACTTCTGCGTATGGAAAATATAAATTAGCTGGCGAAAATGGCGCAGATTATCCAAGTATTCCTGAGCCAGATACAGTCGATACAGTAACGCTACCGTCATCGTCTTTGTCACAAGCGATTAGCAAAACTATTTTTGCAACAAGCAATGACGATTTACGTCCCGCAATGACAGGCGTTTATTTTCAAGTAGAGCCTAATAAAATCATTTTTGTAGCAACAGATGCGCATAAATTGGTGAAATATACAGCAACAGATGTTCAAGGTGACGTTTCTACTACTTTTATCGTTCCTAAAAAAGCATTAAACTTAGTAAAAAATGCACTTGGCGGCGGCGGCGAAGTGAGCTTGGCTTTCAATAAAGCAAACGCATTCTTTTCTTTTGGAACAACCAATTTGGTTTGTCGTTTGATTGACCAACGTTATCCTGATTACAATGCAGTAATTCCGATTGACAATCCGAATTTGTTGTCTGCGACAAGGGCTGATTTGCAAAATTCATTGAAACGTATTGCCATTTATGCCAACAAAACAACAAATCAAGTTGTTTTAAACATCAATAATGGTAGTTTGACCGTTTCTGCACAAGATTTAGATTTTTCAAACGAAGCAACAGAGCAATTGAGCTGTACTTATGAAGGCAATCCATTGACGATTGGTTTCAACGCTAAGTTTTTGATTGAAATGTTGGGCGTGATGGAAAGTGACGAAATCAAACTTGAGCTTTCTACACCAACTCGTGCTGGTATTTTATTACCTGCTGAACAAAACGATGGTTCATCTATCTTGATGTTGGTAATGCCGGTAATGTTGAGCAACTAAAAAAGAAGCAATAACTTAGCCACCTACAAAATTAAAACTTCGTTTTAATTAAATCAGTGAAATTAGATTTAATTTTCAGCGTCACGATTGGTGTAATTAGTAAAATTAGTGTAAATTCGTGTTGAAAAATACGCTAAGTTGGAAATTAACACAGAACATTACAAAATAAATCAAAAAATCCGAAACATCGTAAAACGTGTTTCGGATTTTTTTACCTTAAATCAAAAGAAGATAATGACCACTCCGTACGATTTACAAACAAAAATAAAAGGTTTAGCGGCTGATTTTTTTCAAGAAACAGTTGCCATTCGTCGTCATTTACATGAAAACCCAGAGCTTTCGTACCAAGAAGTCGAAACTGGGAAATATATTGCCAATCGTTTGGTCGAACTCGGTATTAAACATCAGCATGGTATTGCTCAAAATGGTGTTGTGGCGTTGATTGAAGGAAAAAATCCTGCGTCAAAAACCATCGCTTTGCGTGCAGACTTTGATGCTTTACCTATTTTAGAAGCCAATAATGTTACTTATAAATCTAAAAAAGATGGTATTATGCACGCTTGTGGGCATGATGCACATACCGCATCGCTTTTGGGCGTTGCAAAAATTTTAGATGTACTAAAAGATGATTTTGAAGGTACTATAAAATTGATTTTTCAACCTGCTGAAGAAGTTCTGCCAGGCGGTGCTTCGATAATGATAAAGGAAGGTGTTTTGGAAAATCCAGAGCCACAACTAATTATCGGGCAGCACGTTCATCCGCCAATGGAAGCAGGTAAAGTTGGTATGCGTTCTGGTATTTATATGGCTTCGACAGATGAGCTTTATTTGACTGTTAAGGGTCGTGGCGGACATGGCGCAATGCCTCAAGAATGTATTGATCCAGTTGTGATGGCAGCCCAAATCATCGTTACATTACAACAAATCGTGAGTCGTCATGCAGACCCAACAATTCCATCTGTTTTGACTTTTGGAAAAATAAATTCTACAGGTGGCGCAACGAATATTATTCCGAATGAAGTGAAAATTGAAGGAACTTTCCGTACTTTAGATGAAAATTGGCGCAAAGAAGCACACAAACGCATGAGGAAAATTGCTGAAAGTATTGCTGATAGTATGGGCGGTGCTTGCGAATTTGTAATTGAAAAAGGCTATCCTGTTTTGAAAAATGATGCCGTCACAACAGAAAAAGTAAGGGTTTTTGCAAAGGAATTTTTAGGAGAAGAAATGGTGGAGGAATTGCCAATCCGAATGACCGCAGAAGATTTTGCGTATTATTCTCAACAAATTCCTGCTTGTTTTTACCGTTTGGGAACAAAAACAAAAGGAAAACCTACAACGCCTTTGCACACGAATACTTTTGATATTGATGAAAATAGTTTGGAGACAAGTATAGGTTTGATGAGTTACGTTGCGATTCAAATGTTGAGTGATTTATAAAACTGTTGTAAATCAGCAAGCTAAATGACTTATTGACTTACGATAGCTGTTATTACCTCATTCATTTCATTCAAAATCATGGCAGTTGCGCCCCAGACTTTTTTTTCAAAAACATCAAAATAAGGAACATTTTGCAAAGTAAAGCCTTGTACATTAATGGTGGTTTCGCCTTTATTTTTTTCATCTAAAAAATGTAGAAGAGGAATTTGCAACACTTCTACAACCTCGCTTTGTTGTTTTTGCCATATTGGTTCTTGTGGAACAAAACCAACAAAAGGGAAAACATGAAAATCACTTACAGGAATATAAGTAGGTGTCAATGCACCTAACAATTGAATATCAGCGATAGGAACGCCGATTTCTTCAAACGTTTCCCTTTTAGCGCAAAACGCCAAAGATTCATCGTTTTTCTCTAATTTTCCACCAGGGAAACTTATTTGACCGCTGTGTTTATCGTTTTGATTGCTGCTTGTTCGTTGAATCAAAACAGTGAACAACACATCGTTTTTTGGATAAATCAAAAGCATTACTGCTGCTTTTTTAGCCGTTTCTGGAATATTATAATCCAATGAACGGTAAAAATGCTGCATTTTGAACTGAGCATTTCTACCTGGAAGAGGCTCGTTTTGAAGCTGTTGTGTTATTTTTTCTATAAAAGTCAAAATATAAAAAATGTTGGATTTATTTCGTTAAAATCAAAAATTCTACTCTACGATTCGTTTGTTTTCCTTCTTCGCTATCATTAGAAGAAAGTGCTTGGCTTTCACCAAAACCTTTTATTTTCACTCTTTTTTTGTCAATGCCGTTGTAAATCAAAAAATTTGCGACGGATTGCGCTCGGTCTTGCGATAATTTTGCATTGTACTCTGCGCCACCTTCGTTGTCGGTATGTCCTCGAACTTCGATACTCATAGTTCGATTTTCTCGCATGATAAAAAGCAATTTCTGTAACTCAACAAAAGAACGAGGTTGTAGTTCAAAATTATCTGATTGAAAATAAATATTTTTCAATTGGATAACTTTCCCTTTCTCAATTTTTATTTTGGTCAAATCGTCTTCTTTGACGGGAATTGGAAGAATTGGCGGAATTTTTTTCAATAAAACATCGTCTATATAATAGTAAGCAAAATTCAAATCATCGTTTTTCCCAGTTCCTTTAAAGAGAGTCGTTTGGTCGCTCAAAAAATTGCCGAGAATCAAGTATTCAAATTCTTCGCTTGCTTTGAATTTGTAGGAAAATTTTTGCCAAACACCATTTGGAGCAACCAATATTTCTTCGGCTTGCGCTTGCGGAATAAGTATTAAAGGTTCTTCTGTCCTTGTATTTTGCAATTTTTTCCCTAAATAAACACCCAAATTATTGATGCGCAATGAACGAGATAAGTGATTGTACCAAAACTCCACAACGTAATCTTGATTAATAACGGTTGGTTCTGCCAACTGAATCTGTGCATATTCTCGACAGTGAGGTTTTCCATTGATACAGCCGTAGAGTGTCAAGCCAAGCATTGAATTTCCGCTATGCGCCCGTTGTTTGCCAAAACCTTTCTCTGCCCAAGTTTCGGGAACACGAACTTTTGGCCCATAAGCATCAGGTGAAGTTGCCGTTGGTGAAGTCCAATATTTCATTACATTGTTAAAATGTTCGCCCTTGTAGTACCAGCCAATTGGCGTACTGGCAAACAACTCAAAACTCGGATTGGGAACAATATTGGGTTGCTCTTTTTCTACGTTTTGAGCAAAAATTTTTATTGTAAAAAAAATAAATATGTAAGTAAAGTACTGCTTCATAAAATGATTAGTAGTCGTAAGTCAATAAGTCATAAGTCGATAGTTAATAACGTAAAAAAATAAAAAAAACGATGCAAGAATTAAGAAATTAACATTTATTCTTTATTTTTACCTTTCTATGAGAAAAGAACAAACCACTTTGTCACCGAACCAAAAAGCCTTGAAAAGGCTTTGGAGCAATCGTCCCGCAGTCTTTGGGCTTGTCATAATTTTATTTTGCCTTATTTTAGCGATGCTTGGCTACGCAATTACGCCCGATAAATCGCCAAATACCAATGAGCAAATCACCGAAATTGCGCTAAAACCACTTGGTTTTGAAACAAAAATGCTTGCGATTAAGAAAAATAAAATAATCCAAGAAAGTAATTTTTTTTCCACGATGTTGTTCGGAAAAGAAAATGAAATGGATTTATTGCCTATCAGTGCCTATGTTTTTTTTAAAGATTCAATACAAGCGATTTCTGTTTCAGGTGACACGATTTGCTATTCATTGCCAGATGTTGTTGCAGCCAATTCGCTAAAAAATCAACAAACTCAAACTGTAGGTAAAAAGGTTTTTTACTTTGATTTAAATGAAAAAGAGCAAAGCATTGATTTAATAGAAACGCAAAACAAAATTGAAAAAGAACACATTTTTCAAAAAAAATATTGGCTTGGAACGGACAAATTCGGACGTTGTATGCTGAGTCGTTTGATGATTGGTGTACGAATTTCTTTGTTGGTTGGGTTGATTGCTGTTGTTATTTCGCTTCTCATTGGCGTAACTTTGGGCGCATTGGCTGGATTTTACGGAGCTAAGACAGATGATTTTATTATGCTGATTATCAATGTAATATGGTCAATTCCGACAGTGCTTTTGGTATTTGCAATTGTACTTGCTTTGGGTCGTGGTATAGGCAATATATTTTTAGCCGTTGGACTAACGATGTGGGTCGAAGTCGCACGTTTGGTTCGAGGACAAGTGATGATTTTGAAAGAAGCGCAATACGTCGAAGCGGCGCAAAGTTTTGGTTATTCTACGATGCGTATTATTTTCAAACATTTATTGCCCAATATTTTAGGACCCGTTATGGTCATTGCGGCATCGAATTTTGCAACAGCTATTTTGTTGGAAGCAGGTTTGAGCTATTTGGGTTTTGGGATTCGTCCACCAACGCCTTCTTGGGGAACAATGCTCAATGAAACGTATGGTTATGCCATCAGTGGAAAGCCGATTTTGGCAATGATTCCTGCGTTTGCCATAATGCTTTTGGTATTGGCATTCAATCTTTTAGGCAATGGAATTAGAGATGCACTTGATGTAAAAAGTAAGATTTCATAAATTCTTGTCAAAGGAAAATAAAGTGCTTAAGTAGTTGGGCTAAAATAAAGGTGGTTATTTCTATACGCCTCCTTACTCCTATATCCATTTTCAGAATGAATGAAATAAAATAAAAACTTTTTAGTAATAATATTTTGAAAAAAGCCATTCTAATTTTATCTTATTTTAGATTAAACCATTCCAAAATATAAAAAATGTAATTTTATTTATTCTGTAAAAAGCCTTATTTATTGTAATTTTGAAAAAAAATACACGTAAAAATTATTTTTTTTGCATAAAACTTGTACTTATATGGCATATTGTATATATTTGCAAACTCAAAAAGGCGTATAAAAAAAATCAACACATTTCGGCAAATTTATTGAATCAATAAATGCCAAACTGCGTTGTAAAACGCCAAATATAAATGACGACTGTTCACTTGATTAGCGTATAATCACTTATTCAACTTTTACTATGTTAAACCTTATACTTTTTGGTCCACCAGGTGCAGGAAAGGGAACTCAATCTGCAAAACTTATTGATAAATACCAGTTGGTACATATTTCTACGGGTGATTTGTTTCGTATGCACATTACCAATGATACAAAATTAGGTAAGCACGTAAAGCAAATTCTTGCTGACGGTATGCTCGTACCTGATTCGATTACGATTGATATGTTAGAAGAAGAAGTTCAGAAAAATCCTGATGCAAAAGGTTTTATTTTTGATGGTTTTCCTCGTACTGTAGCACAAGCGGAAGCATTAGATACTTTTTTGACAGGAAAAGGAGAAAAAATTGACGGTGTTGTTCAATTAGATGTTGATGGTGAAGAAATCAAGCAACGCATCGCTGAACGCCATAAAGTATCTGGTCGTGCTGATGATAATGCTGAGAAACTAATCAAACGTATTGACGAATATTTCTCAAAAACAGTTCATGTTATTCCATACTATGCTGCACAGGATAAAGTGAGCAAAGTGAATGGAATTGGTGAAATCGAAGTGATTTTTAATGATATTTGTAGCGTTATTGATGGCTTGCTGTAGTGGTTTAGCGTGCAAATAGGTGCTGTAATATTTGTCTTTTACTCAAAAAAAATAGAAAAATGGTTGTTTTATTAGCAAATTCATGTAGTAACTAAAATGTTGTACATGAAAAATTACAGCAACAAAAAAAACGGAGAAAATAATTAATTTTCTCCGTTTTTTTTGTATTCTTACTATTTTTATGTATTTTTGTCATAATTTTTTATTTTATGAGTAAAATTAAACAACTTGTTAGATTTGATTGGTTTATAAAAAATTTGCTTCGAGATAAGGCGGATTTTGAGATTTTAGAAGGCTTTTTAAGTGAACTACTTAAAGATAACATTACTATACTTGAGATTGTTGAAAGTGAAGGCAATAAAAAAAACAAATTAGATAAATTCAATCGTGTTGATGTATTGGTTAAAACTTCAAATGATGAAAGAGTTATTATTGAAGTTCAAAATACAAAAGAATTAGATTATTTACAAAGAATTTTGTATGGTACTTCAAAAACTTTAAGTGAAACGATTAAAGAAGGAGAACCTTACAAAAATGTAAAACGTATCATTTCAATAAGCGTAGTTTATTTTGAGATTGGTCAAGGTGAAGATTATATATATTTTAGTGAAAATAGTTTTATAGGTATTCACAAAAGAGATAGGTTGAGATTATCTGCTCAACAAACTGAATTTTTTGGCAATAAAATACAAACAGTTGAACAAATTTTTCCTAATTATTACTTAATTAGAGCCGCAGATTTTGATGGTAACATTCAAGATGGTTTAGACGAATGGGTTTATTTTTTTAAAACAGCAAAAGTTCAAGGAAAATTTAAAGCAAAAGGATTAGCAAAAGCAAAACAACGATTAGATGTTGCTAAACTTTCGTCGCAAGAAAGAACTGAATATGAATATTATCTTGAAAGTCTAAGGAGTGAAGCCAGTTATCAAGAACAACTGAAATTTGAAGCCCAAAAGATGGCTGAGGAGATGGTCGATGAGAAAGTACAAGAAAAAGTGCAAGAAAAAGACATTGAAACAAGGGAGGAGATTGCTATTAATTTACTTGCTAATAATATTGATGTTGATACAATTGTGACGGTAACTAAATTACCTAAAAGCACAATAGAGGAAATAAGAAAAAATAAACCAAAAATAGCCTAAGATTACATTTCTTAAAGTGTGCATCAAAAAAATTAAAATGTACTCACCAATACCCTTGTATTGATGAGTACATTTTAATTTTTTGAAAATGCTGGAATTGCCAAAAATACAGAATTGTGAAACATTAGTGGAAAAATCTGTGGTGTCATGTAATCTATAAGCGGAAAATCTGCGATTCGCTCCATGATTTCAATCTCATTGTGGGCAGTCATAATACACCACAATTTCATCCTATCTTGCGACAAAGTATAAGATAAAATCTTACCTTCACTCATCATTTTGTTGATAACTTCTCGTTGCTGAGGAATCAGCTCAAAAAAATTAGCGTCTGGCTCTTCCAGAATATCAAACTCTATTAAAAATTGTTCTTGCTTCATATTGTGACTATACGGCTTGAAATGTTTGTGTTGTATATATCGAACTGACAAAGACGATTATACAAGAATGATATTTTTATATTTAAAAGTATTATTTTTGCAAAAAAAATTCTAAATCAATGCAATTATACGAACAAATACAAGAAGCTGTTCATTTTATTAGACAAAAAACAGATTTTCAGCCCAATATTGGAATAATTTTAGGTACAGGATTGGGTAGTTTCACAGACAAAATAGAAATCGTTTGTGAAATTAGTTACGCAGACATTCCACACTTTCCAGTTTCTACGGTACAAAGCCACAAAGGAAAACTTATTTTTGGTTTCGTCGAAAAAAAACCTATTGTTTGCATGGCTGGTCGCTTCCATTATTATGAAGGTTATTCCATGAAACAGGTAACCTTTCCGATTCGAGTTCTCAAATTTTTAGGCATTACGCAACTTTGGATTACCAATGTAGCTGGCGGTACAAATGCCGATTACCAAGCAGGCGATTTGGTATTTTTACGTGACCATATCAATATTCAACCAGAGAATCCATTGCGTGGTGAAAATGACGAGCGACTCGGGCCTCGTTTTCCAGATATGTTGAAAACTTACAATAAAGCATTGAATAAGAGTGCATTAGCCATTTGTGAACAACATAATTTTAGAGCGCATGAAGGTATTTATTTAGCCTTACAAGGACCAAATTTAGAAACTCCAGCAGAATATGAATACATTCATCGCATCGGGGCAGATTTGGTTGGAATGTCCACCGTACCAGAAGTTTTGGTTGCCAAACATAGCGGACTTGATGTTTTTGTAATTTCGATAGTATCTAACAAATGCTACCCAATCGAAGCGATTACAGAAACAACACTCGAAGAAGTGATTGCTGTTGCACAAATTGCTGCGTCTAAAATGGAGCAAGTTATAGAAGAACTTTTAAGAAAATTTTGAAAAAAAAACCTAAATTTTTATAAAAACATAACAAATATAAATATTTCATCGTTTTATAGTAGTTTTGTGCTGTGTTGCATATATTTTTTAAAAATACATCTAATTTTATAATGATAAAAAAAGTTATTATTGCGCTATTGTTGCTTGCTAACTCATTGATAATCAATGCTCAAAAAGGTTGGGAGCTTGGCGTTATCGGAGGAACAATGCATTATTTTGGTGATTTGAATACCAATTTTGATTTGACTCACCCAGGTTTCTCTGCAACAGCGGTGGCGCGTTACAATTTTAACAACCGTCTTTGTGCAAGACTTTCAGGTACAATGGGAGTTATTAAAGGTGACGATGCTTGGTCTAAAAATGTTTTTGAAAAACGTCGAAATCTTAATTTTCGTTCACAAATCAATGACGTTTCCCTACAATTAGAGTTTAACTTTTTACCATACAATCATGGAAGTGCGCAAGAAAATTTCACACCATACCTCTTGGCTGGAATGTCAGTTTTTGGCTATAATCCAACAACAACATACGCTGGAAAATCTTATGAATTGCGCCAATTAGGGACAGAAGGTCAATTCAAAAATGAAGAATACAGCACTGGCGGACAAGCACTTTTGTACGGTGGTGGCGTTAAAATAGACTTGACTGACAAATGGAGCTTGAATATTGAACTTGCTTCTCGCAAAGTTTTTACAGACTTTATTGACGATGTTAGCGGTACATATCCTGATATTCGTGACGTAAAACGCCTTCGTGGTGAAGCAGGAGCCGCCTTGGTGGATCGTTCTATTGAGCCACAAATTGGAGAAGTTGGTCGTCAGCGTGGCAATGGTCGTAACAATGATTCGTACCTTACAGCGCAAATCGGCATTGTTTATTACTTTGGAGGATTGGAATGTCCTTCTTTTTCTCGCCCAAAATAAGTTTTTTTTCAAAAAA
The DNA here is from genome assembly GCA_043777755.1 of Saprospiraceae bacterium. GTDB lineage: Bacteria > Bacteroidota > Bacteroidia > Chitinophagales > Saprospiraceae > CANHEE01. The sequence goes on along the minus strand of JAYWHK010000219.1, from coordinate 13,717 downwards.
AATAAATATCTTTGCAAAAAGGCTGTCTTGAAATGTATCGGACAGCCTTTTTTAGGGAAATATACAGCTAAAAATAGCTTCCCAAAATAAATTTATCGTCATGCCAATACTCAGAAAAATCATAAAACGGACACTGACCGTTAGTCAAACTTTTAAGCCTTCGTTTTTGACAAACGAACAATTAGAAGAAAAAACATTGCGTCGCCTTTTGCAAGAGGCGGCACATACGGCTTTTGGACAATATTATAATTTCAAAGAAATTCTTCGGTCTGATGATTTGGTTGCGGCTTATCAAGCAAGAGTGCCTATTCATGATTACAACAAAATCCATGACGAATGGTGGCATTTACAACTCAAAGGACACGATAACATCACATGGCCTTCCAAAATAAAATATTATGGGCTAAGTTCTGGTACTTCTGGTGCGCCAAGCAAATACTTGCCAGAAAGCGATGAAATGTTAAAATCCATGCGTAGAGCTGGTTTGAAAATGTTTTTTAGTTTAGCCAAATACAATGGTTTAGACGATGGTGTTTTTCTGAAAGATTACTTATTGATTGGAGGCTCGGGGACATTGAACAATCATGGACAGTATCAATCGGGTGATTTGAGTGGTATTAATGCCAATTTGACACCCATTTGGTTAAAATCAAAGTACCGACCTGGACTGAAAGTAGCAAAACTAAAAGACTGGAAACAGCGGATTGATATGATTGCCAAAAATGCCCCAAAATGGGATATTGTTGGTATCTCGGGACTGCCTTCTTGGGTTCAATTGACCATCGAACACATTGTTGAATACCATAAATTGGATAATATTCACCAGATTTGGCCAAATTTGCAAATGTTCATCAGTGGAGGTATTGCCTTAGAGCCTTACAAAAAGTCCTTAGACAAGTTACTTGGGAAGCCTATTATTTACATGGATACTTATCTGGCTTCGGAAGGCTTCATTGCATTTCAAGCAAGACCCGAAACGCACAGTATGGCATTGGTGCTTAACAATGGAATTTTTTATGAATTTATCCCGTTTGATGATAAGAATTTTGATGAAGAAGGAATGCCACTACCAACAGCAAAAACCTTGTCACTCAAAGATGTAGAAGTAAATAAAGATTATGCCTTGATAATCAGTACTTGTTCTGGTGCATGGCGTTATTTGATTGGTGATACGGTTCGTTTTACAGATATAGAAAGAGCTGAAATTATCATTTCGGGACGAACAAAGCATTTTTTAAGTGTTTGTGGAGAGCATCTGTCCGTGGATAATATGAACAAAGCCATCAATCATATTCAAGAAGTTTTAAACATAAATATTCCAGAATACACCGTTTCGGCAGTAAAATCAGGAACACATTATGCGCACAAATGGTATTTGGGCTGCGATACTGACGTTGATAAAGAAAAAGTAACCCAATTGATAGACCAACATTTGCAAGAAATCAATGATGATTATGCTTCGGAACGTCGCTCCATGTTACAACAGTTACAAATGGAGATTTTGCCGTCAAAAGTATTTCATGATTACTTGGTATCATCTGGAAAGTCATCAGGGCAAAGCAAGTTTCCCCGAGTACTAAAAGGTGGTCAGGTGGCAGCATGGGATACTTTTTTACAAAAAAATAAATAATGGATTTATTTGTACAAGGTTTAGTTGCAGGATTGGCACTAAGTTTTTTAGTTGGTCCTTTGTTTTTTATGCTTATTCGTATTGGAATTGAGCATGGATTTCGTGCAACCATGATTTATTGTGCAGGCATTTGGCTGAGTGATTTGCTCTATATTCTATTCACTTATTTTGGAGTTTCTTATATCGTAGCACTGACCAAAATAGATGGTTTTGAACTATACACAGGATTGTTAGGTGGCGGACTATTAATTGGTTTTGGGATTGTTTCTATGCTAACAAAACCACCATCTATTGAACAAAAAGATTTAATTCTAAAAAAAGCAACACCAATCTCTCTTTTTCTTAAAGGATTCATTATCAATACATTAAATCCTTTTACGGTGTTTTTTTGGATAGTGCTTTCGGGAAAATTAAGTATTGAAAAAGGTATGAGTATTGCAAGTGCAAGTATTTTTTATGCAGGGTTATACACGATGCTTATTTTTACAGATGCGATGAAAGGGCTTTTGGCAAAAAGAATACAACAACGCATGACACCAAACGTTTTAATAAAAATAAGACAAGGATTAGGATTGGCACTTATCATTTGCGGTATCGTGTTGATTGTTAGGGTATCGTGGCACTTTTTTGGCACTGTAAATTGATAAGTATTTCAACTCAAATAATCGACATTTTAAAATCTCATAAACTACTGTAAATCATAAAGTTTAAAGACTTATCGACTTACGATGAGCGCATTTTGCGCCATCACGCTTTGCGTAACTTATTGACTTACAACTTTATTGACTTATTAACTTACGACTTATTAATTCAAATCAAATGACACTACGAGAACTTTTCGGCTTGATTGGAGAAAATCCAACCTTAATTTTATTCTATTTTAGTTTAATTCCTACGATTGCGCTGTTGGCGAACTTCATGGGCAAAGGGGAAGGAAACATAGCTCCTTGGAAACACCTTTATTCCGTGCTTATTTTTTTGGTGAGTATTCCAGGTGTTTTTGCCGTGACGCTTAATATCTACCTTTTTCTTTTTGAAAAAAGGAGTATATTTGACACCGACGTTTATACGCAACTGTTACCCATCGTTTCGATGATTTTCACTTTATATACCATTAGACAAAACGCTGATTTTCAACATATTCCAGGTTTTGATAAACTATCTGCGATGATTTCAATGATTGTTTGTACCTTGTTATTCATGTGGATTATTGACCGTACTCGTTTTATCGTTTTCACCAATATGCCTTTTCAGTACGCATTGGGTTTATTTTTCATTCTTTTTGTTATTATTAGAATGAGTTGGTCAAAGATTTTTTCAAAATAAAATAATTTTTTTACGATGTCAAAAATAATTTCTTCTCGCCTTGCTGCCTTACGTGCGGGCATGGAACAAAAAAATTACGACGCTTACATTATTCCAAGTAGCGATTCTCATCAGAGTGAATATGTAGCGCATCATTACAAATCTCGTACATGGATTAGTGGTTTCACGGGTTCTATGGCAAATTTTGTTGCAACGAAAAACCACGCTGGTCTTTGGACAGATGCTCGTTATTTCATTCAAGCAGAGCAAGAATTAGATGGTTCGGAAGTGACCTTGCACAAGATGTTGGTACAAGGTGCGCCTGAGCAATTGGCTTGGATTGTAGAAAATTTGCCAGAAAATAGCCGTGTTGGTTGTGATGGAATGTTGTTCACAGTAGGGCAAGTGCGCAGTATGCAAGAACTTTTTAAAGCAAAAAAAATAACTTTAGAATATACCGAAGACCTCGTCAAAGAGATTTGGACGGAAGACCGACCAAAAGTTCCCCAAACCCGTATTTTTGAACATAAGGTTGAGTATGCAGGCAAAACACGCAGTGAAAAAATAGCCGCTGTTCGTGAAAAAATGATTTTGCAAAAAGCTGATTATCATTTAGTTAGTACATTAGATGATGTAGCTTGGACATTTAATCTTCGTGGCAGAGATGTAGAATGCAACCCTGTTTTTTATGCTTATGCTGTTATTGGACAAGAGCAATCTTTCCTTTTTATTGATGGAAGAAAAGTATCGAGTGAACTCCGTGCGCAACTCGAAGCAGACAATATTGTTGTAAAAACGTATGATGATGTTAGCAATTTTGTAAGCAAAATTCCTGCGGACAAAAGCATTTTATTGGATATTCACACGACAAGTATTTTTTTATACAATAAAATAAAAAATGCTAAAATAATTGAAGGCGATACCATTCCTTTAGGTTTAAAAGCCATCAAGAATGAAACTGAAATTATCGGTACACGCAATGCAATGGTCAAAGATGGCGTTGCACTGACAAGGGCTTTCCGTTGGTTGGAAAGTACAGTGAAAAAACGTGCTGTTTCAGAGGCTGAATTTGCTGAAAAATTGGCATATTTCCGTTCCAAACAAGCACTTTATTTTGGAGAAAGTTTTGATGCCATTGTTGGTTACAAAGGAAATGGTGCGATTATTCACTATCGTCCCGAAAACGGAAAATGTGCTTTTATTGAAAATGAAGGTATTTTATTGGTAGATTCTGGTGGGCAATACGAAGATGGCACAACAGACATTACCCGAACTATCGCTTTGAGTGAGCCTACTAACGAACAAAAAGCAGCTTATACAGCTGTACTGAGAGGTCATATTGCTTTGTCGAACCTAAAATTTCCAGCAGGAACAAAAGGCGTACAAATGGATATTTTGGCACGTATGTATTTGTGGCAACTTGGCTTGAATTACGGACACGGTACAGGGCATGGTGTTGGTTGTTTTATGAACGTACATGAGCCACCGCAAGGTTTCAATACAGGAGCTGGTGCAAGAGGAAATACTGTTCACGAAGTAGGAATGTTGAGTTCTAACGAGCCTGGTTATTACAAAGTTGGAGAATTTGGAATTCGTATCGAAAATTTATTTTTTGTAAAAAAAGCAGAAGAAAATGAAGGAATCCAATACTATGATTTTGAAACGGTCACTTATTTCCCTATTGATACCCGTTTGATTGATAAAAAAATGCTGATGCCTTCGGAGAAAAAATGGTTCAATGATTACCACAGAATGGTTGTTGAAAAACTTTCCCCATCACTAAACAGTGCTGAAAATGCTTGGTTGTTGAAAAAATGCAAGGCAATTTAAATATTTTTATAAAATGAAAAAAAATATTTTATTACTCATTGGCATTGTACTTATTTTGAGCGGTTGTCGAAATAAGTTTGATGGTTTTGACATGATTTACCGCAAAGATTTTGCAAAAGCAATTCCTGCGGGCGCATCTACTTTTTTATCTCATTATTTTATTATTGAAGATATAAAGCCAGATTTTGCCACTTTTGCAAAAAATAATGGGAAATCTATCACTGATGTAAAAAAAATTATTCCAAAACTTATGCGCATCAATGCAAGATTTGGTGATGCAAACTTTGGTTTTATCAGTAGGGTTTTTGTCGTAATTTATCCACACAAAGAACCTTCAAAGAAAGTAGAAGTTTTTTACAGAGAAAATATCCCTGTCAATACTGGAACTATTTTGGACTTGAATGCAGGTGTTGCAGACATGAAAACGTTGCTTTCTGACGATAACAATACTTATGATATGGAAGTTCGTTTGGATTTTCGCTCTACGCCACCACTAACCATCGAAACTTTTGTTGATTTTAGTTTTTTAGCGGTGACAAGTGAAGAATAATTTTAGTTTTTTGATACTTTCTCAAAAAAAAGTTGTTATCTTTGTACAACTCAAATAATTATCAAACAAAACTACTTTTTATACTATGATGTCAGAATACGTAAGTGCCTTGGTATTGGGAGGAATACTTGGCATGATTGGACAAGGACTTAGGGTTATTGTCGGCTTAAAAAAACTATACGATGCTCTTGCTGATACAGGAGAAGAACTAAGCGGAACTCGCTTCGATAGTCGTCGTTTATGGTTGAGTTTGTTTATTGGATTTGTGGCGGGGTCATTCGGAATGATTCTAAAAATAGACTACGAATCGGTTTCCACGATGATTATGAACAAAGAATTTATGATCAGTATCGTGGCGATTGGCTATATGGGCGTTGATTTTATTGAAGGTGTAATGAAAAGTTACCTTTCAAAGTTTGAGCGTGGTCTTAGCAACAATCCGATTCCTTCGCCGACAAAACCAAATGAACCACAATTTACGCCACCAACAACAAATAATCCATTGCCAGACGGAGCAATGGCTGGCTCTACGCCAACCAACGATATACCTGTCATGGATGCCCCTTTGAATAGTGGCGCAAACTTTAATATTCCTTCGGAAATTCCTAAGGCAATGTAATTAATTTTTAAAGTAAAATTTTAAACTTAAAAATATATAAATATGTCATTAAATATAGGTCAGCAAGCACCTGATTTCAAATTATTTGCAAGCGATAAAAGCCAAGTTGCTTTATCTGATTTTGCAGGAAAAAACGTTGTTTTATTGTTTTTTCCATTGGCTTTCACAGGCGTTTGTACTGCCGAATTGTGCAGTATGCGTGATGATATTGCTTACTACCAAGGACTAAATGCTCAAATTTTGGGTATTTCAGTGGATTCTATTTTTACTTTGGAAAAATTCAAAGCAGAACAAAATATTAATTTTCCATTGTTGTCTGATTTCAATAAAGAAACTTCGACAGCTTACGATTCTTTATATGAAAATTTTGTTTTTGGAATGAATGGCGTATCTCGTCGTTCCGCTTTTGTAATTGATGCGGAAGGCATTGTACGTTATGCGGAAGTATTGGAGTCAGCAGGCGATTTACCTAATTTTGAAGCTGTAAAAGCGACATTGGCTGGGTTGAATTAATTTATAGCGACATTAAAAGGGTGTATAATAGAGTCTTCAATATGAAAACTCCACTATACACCCTTTTTTGAATATAAGTACTTCTTGAAATAAAATACTATACAATACTGTAAATCAATGAGTTAAAAGACTTAGGGCTTGTGACTTATTGACTTATGACTACTTATTAAATTAAGATTTTACTTATTTATTTTCTGAGAAAAAGCCTCTTTTCCAGCAATCCAAAGCTTTGCTACAAAATCATCGTTTTTTGCATTTGGCAAATCAAATGTTTTTTCAAATTTACCTTCCAAACTTTGTCGGTCTTCTCTTGCGACTTCCTTTCCACTATTGTTATAAACCACGACACTAAACGCTTGTGCTAATTTTGCTTCAAAAGAAATATTGACTTTTTCGCCGTTTGGCGTAATTGTAAAATCATTCAAATCCACCTGAGTACCATCAGCAAAGGTATAACTACTCCAAGTGCGGGTTTCGTTGTTGTCATTTTTACGAGAATAAGAAGTTCCCCAACCTTCGGTATCATTGTAGGAAATATTTTTATTCCAATCCAATGTCCTTTCAGAACCCAACTTCACTTTCGTTGTATTTTCTTTGCCATCACGTTTGTACGTTACCAAAATTTCTTCGTTTGGCTTGTGTTTTTTCAAGCAATAACGCAATTCTTCTTCCGTATTGATTTCTTCTTTATCAATTTTTGTGATAAAATCACCTTTTCTCAAACCAGCATCTTTTGCGGGCGAATTATTGGTCAAACCAGTAATTTTCACTGCACGCTCACTCCAGTCTGTTTCGGGATAAATACCAATACGAGCTTGTTGTTGATCACGCAAATCTTCTCTTAAATCTTCCAAATCTTCACGCAAATCCACTTTTATTTCTTCTAACTCTTCTTTCAAATCCTCCATTCTCTCTTTTGAAAGACCCAAATCTTCCAATACTTCAAGAGAACGGTAGCCATTTGGAGCTTCCGCTAATTTGACTTTTAAAGCCATTTTTTCTTTTCCTCTCAAAAAAGAAACTTCTACTTCGTCACCAGCTTTGTATTTGCGGACAGTACGGGTAAAATCATCGTCATTATTGATTTTATTACTATTAATCGCAGTAACGATGTCACCTTTTTGCAAGCCTGCACGCTCCGCACCAAAGCCTTTTGAAATAGATTTTATTTCGACACCATCGCCCCAATTCGTTCCGAGCGTAACGCCCATAAAAGGTTTTACATTGCGATTACGTGGTTCTTCAACCCTGTCCTGAGCTGAAAGTAAAGTGGAAGTTAAAAAACTAAGAAATAATAGGTATGCTAATTTTCGCATGGTGAATGATTTTTTTTTGAAAAAATATTATTTGATTTTAGTTTTATACACGTCGGAAAGTAGTTTTAGGATTTTGCATTTATGCAAAATATTGAACACCAAGCGTTTGCAATATCTTTAATATCTAATAACCAATATCTGTTGTGTTATGTGAAAGACACAAGCGTACAACAAAGGTTGCTTGGATTAAATGAAGATAATTCTAATAGTTGTTTTTATTTTTTTATCAAAATAAATTACACTTTATATTTTATTTATATCTTTATAAAAAAAATATTTATAATCTTATTTATCAATTTATTATATGTATTTTTAATCATAAATAGAGCAAATATTGGTTTGTTAAAATTTCATTGAAATAGGTTTTTTATATAAAAATACAAAATTAAAAACTAAAAAATGCGATTTTTTAAGTAAAAAAAACTAATTTAGCCCGATATTTGAAACTATGTAATAATACACTGAAGTAAAATCGACTTATACACATCAATTCATAGATTGAAATAATCTTTTAAAAAAACGAATTTTTTTAACGAAATCAAAATTTAGACTAATGGCAGAAGAGAACAAAAACATTATTGATGACAATTTGGCGAACAAATCGCAACCTAAAACGGATAAAATGCCTTCCGCAATTCCGTATATCATCGGAAACGAAGCCGCAGAACGTTTTAATTATTATGGTCTTAGAGCAATTTTGGTAACTTTCATGGTTGCTCAATTTTACAATCCATCGGGTAGCGAAGATCCTGCCATTGTGCAAGCCGCAGAAGCGACTGCCAATGCAAAAACACACGACTTTGTAGCGATGAGCTACTTATTACCTTTATTTGGTGGTATGGCTGCGGACTGGTTCTGGGGCAAATACAAAACTATTCTTTACCTTTCTATAGTATATGCGATTGGAAATTTGATGTTGGCACTTTCTGTGAACAACGAAACGATTTTCACTTCTGCATTGATGCTGATTGCTTTGGGAGCTGGCGGTATCAAGCCTTGCGTTTCTGCAAACGTTGGTGACCAATTCGGAGAACACAACCAACATTTGATGTCGAAAGCATTTTCTTATTTTTATGCAGCCATCAATGGCGGTTCGTTGCTGTCCATTTTGATGATTCCATATTTGAAAGCGCACTATGGCGCACAAGTAGCTTTTGGTGTTCCTGCGATTGCGATGATTATTGCCACTTTATTTTTCTACGCTGGTCGTGATAAGTACGTAAAAGTTCCACCAAAAGGAGATACCAACAAGTATGTTATTTTTGCAACAGCATTTATTTCACTGATTATCAGTTATTTAGTTTTTGATAAATTTGGAAAAAACTTTTTTGGCGAAAATTATCAAGGTGGAACGGGCCCAATCTTAGGTGCTTGGGGACTTATGATTTTGGCAGTTGCTTTGATTTTCAAAAAACAATGGTTTGCAGAACCTGGTAATTTTATTGGTATTAACCTTTATGCTTTGACAAATGGAGGTTTTGATAGTGCTGCAAAAAAATACGGTACAGGCACAATCGAAGGGATTCGTTCTGTTTGGAGAGTATTTTCAGTATTTGCATTTGTTCCTATTTTCTGGGCATTGTGGGATCAGAGTCAATCAGAATGGGTTGTTCAAGCTGGGAAAATGGACTTGCGCTGGTTGGGAATTGACTGGCAAGCAGAGCAAATTTCGTTTGTAAATGCTGGTTTTATCTTGGCATTTATTCCATTGTTCAACTTTGTTGTATTTCCAATGATTGAAAAAATGGGCGTTAAAATAACACCATTGCGCAAATTGGGCGCAGGCTTTGTTTTGACCGCTTTATCATTTGTAATGATTGCATTGATTCAAACACAAATTGACGCTATCGAAGCTCAATGCGCTGCAAGCGGAACGATGTACAAAGATTTGGCTGCATCAATGAAGCCAAACATCAGTCTTCAAATTTATGCTTTCATTATTTTGACAGCTGGTGAAGTATTGGTTTCTATTACTTGTTTGGAATATGCTTATACACAAGCTCCACCGTCAATGAAATCGACCATTATGGCAAGTTATTTATTGACTGTAACAATTGGCAATGTATTGGTTTCTGTTATCCAAAACAACATCAGAGGTGGTGGTTTCTTTGCACAATTCCATGGTGCGGGTTTCTTCTGGCTTTTCACAGGTATTTGTATCGCCAATGCGATTGTATTTATGTGCGTTTCTCCTTTTATTAAGGAAAAAAGTTATGTTGGTGTAGGTACGGAGTCTTAAATGTTTTGACATTCACATAAACAAAAATTATTTTAAAAGTACTCTTTGTTTTAATAAAAAAAGCAGCTGATGGAATTAACCCCTTAGCTGCTTTTTATGTATATACTTACAATGAAATAACCAAAATTTTAAAATACTATAAATCACTGTAAACATTTCGTACATTTATAGACAGCAAATTGCGAATGAATGGACATATATTATTTAAGTAAATTAACTACTTGTATCTTATTAAATAATTTTAAATAAGTAACTCGAACCTATAAGGAGTTACTTTTGAGAGGTGTACATAGTTTTTATATTTAATATGTAAATCATTTTTTTACAATTATTTGTCGTTCTAAAATTTTTCCTTTTTCATCTTTTATTTGCGCAATATAAGTGCCTTTTGGCAAATCGCTATTCACTTCGATAACATTATTATTTAATGTAAAAATGCCTACGATGCGCCCGTTTATATCAAATAATTGTACTTCGCTTGCGCCTTCGATGTTTTCTTTTAGTGTGAGTTGCGATTGAAACGGATTGGGATAAAAAAGGTTTTTGGGAGTATTTATAGTGCCGAGTGTTGTGACTGCGGTAATATCGCCATCGGCGTTGAGCTTGTAGAGTCGCAAAGTGTTTTGAGAAAAATCTGAACCCAACTCAATACAAGCTGCCAGTATGCCGTTGTCAGAAGTAGCGATAATTTGGATTGGTGTCAGTTTGCCCTCAATTCTTTTTTCCCATTTTAGGGTAAGTTTAGCGTCATATTTGAATATTTTAGCATAGTCTTCATTGTTTTTATAACCTTTAGTTTGCAAGTAAATATTTTTATTTGCATCAAAAGCAAAAGGACGACTTCCAGAAGGAATCACGTAACAGTCTGGGACAGTTATAACTTTTTCGAGATTAAAATCTTCATCACGTATATCAATTGCTGTACCTTCTCCTTTACAGTCGGTTGTAGAACCAAAAGGGCTTCTGATGTAACTGCTGTACAGTTTGGCATTATGGTACTGACCAACAGAGCCAGTTGCAAAGTAGCCAGAGTATAAATTGTCAAAACTAGAAGTTTTTAAAAGTTCTCCATTTCTATCAAATTTTCCTACTGGACCACCATTGATAAGAATTTGTCCGTCAGTTACCTTGCCCATTTCTCCATAGGCATAGATATTTTTGGGTGTAGTGATAGCACAGTAATATGCGCCAAAAGTAGCACCTAAACTTTTAGCAATTGCATACGTTGAGTTCAGATGCGTTTTTTCCAATTGAAGTCCTCTTTGAAACGTAGGTTTTCCCGTCAAGGTATCATACAACATATAAAAACGTACCATAAAAAGTGTGTCATCGTAAAAATAAGCCGAATTTTGATACATTATGTCAATGAACCCTGTTTGTAATCCAGACATATTGCCTGCGCCCTTCGGAACAGTGTTGTAAATATTTTCTTTGCCAAAAGAAAAATCATCTTTGATTTCAAATACTGTTTTTCTACCAGATTGATAAAAAGCATTGATATTGACACCGTCAAAAGTATCATAGCGATCTCCATGAAAATAGACTTTCGCTCCGTTACTTACAATGGATCCATAGCGGACATAATTACCAAAATTTAAACTTTTTTGATGTACGATTTTGCCTTTTTTATCAATTTTATAGAGTTTGTTCTCTAATTTTTCTCTCAGACAACAAACATAACCGTCTGCAACTTCAATGGATACAAAATCAAAACTTCCTTTACCTGAAAGCTCTGAAAATTGTGGTGTATTCGACTGTGCTACAACAGTAATTTGGCTCATAGCCAAAATAAAAAGGAAGATAATACGCATGATGTTTGTGTTTTTATGGTTAAACTTTATTGTTTTACAATTTTTCTTACCAATATTTTGCCATCTTTTGTTTTGATAGTCAAGACATATACGCCTGTTGCTAAGGTTGAACTATCTATTTCATTAAAATTAGTTGCTTCGACATATTGTTGCTTTATCATTCTTCCTGTCATATCCGTCAGTATATATTGAAATGATGTAGCTTCAGGTAGTTGTATATATAAACGGTCTTGAAATGGATTGGGATTTATGGAGATTGTACTTGTTACAATTCCAAGATTTGTAACAGAAACAATATCGCCACTTTTGCTAATTTTATAAAGGCGCAATACATTATCATTTGTTGGCAATGCCTCCAAACATTCCATCAATATATGGTTGTCCTTTGTCGTTTTAAGTGATATAATTATATGAGCAAATAGATCATATTTTTTTGCAAAAATTTGATTTAGATTTTTATCGTATTTGTACAAAGCTACACTATTTTTTGCGTCACCAACTCTCATCGTCGAAATATAAAAATCTCCGTTGGGTTCAAATAAAAATGGTTCGCTTCCTGAAGGTTTGATACCACAATCAGGAATTTTCACTTTTTGGAGTAAATTAAGTGATTGGTCTCTGATGTCTATCGTGGTTGTCTTACAGTCCGTTATTAGGCTTGCGTAAGCAATATATAATTTATTGTCTTGTAACTGTCCTAACGAGCCTAATCCGTAAGAGCCTGAAAGGTCATTGTCATAAGAGATAGCCTTCTGCAATACTCCATTAAGGTCAAATTGCCCAATAGTATTAAGAACAGAAGTACCTCCGCCTCCCAAAAGTCCTTTTCCTATGTCACCTAATATATAAAAGTTTTTTTCTGAAAAAATGGAGTGAATATGCTTCCCGACACCTTCAAGCTCTTTTGTAAGCAACGTTTTGGTGTTTTTCAAGTCTAAAATTTCATATTTAGAACCACCACCACTGTAAGACATGGAACTATCAATAGTGATATAACGCTGTAAGCTATATAGCGTGTCGTTAGATAGTTTCAGCACTTCTCCTTGCGTAGCAATAGCCCCTAAGGTATATTCTAAATTTACAGCAAAGTATCCTAATGGTAACTTTTGGAATTTTTTTTCGGATAAGATATTGAGGTTATCGTCCAACTCAATTACAATTCTATATTCATTACTAATAAAAAAAGTATAATTAGTACCATCAAAAATAGGAAGATATATTCCGAACAAAAAATTACGATTATTTAGGCGCACAATACGACCAAAACTCTCATAACCATCTTTTTTAAAATCAATTCTTTTAACGATTGCTCCTTCGTCATTAATTTTTATTGTTTCTGATACAAAACTATAAATATAACCGTCACTTACTCTGATAGAACTATATAGTGACAGGGAGTCCTTTGACAATTCAGAAAAGGTTTGGAATGGCTTTTGAGCAAAAGCGATATTCGCTACGAGTAATAATAAAGTTAGGATACGCATGGTTAGGATAATTTTAAATCCAAGGGCAAGTATATACCTTACCCTTGAAAGTTTTATAATATTTTTTTGTCAGCTAAATTGATTACATATTTTCAATACAACAAACTGGCGGAGGTCCTATAATTTTTTTGGCAGCAGCATAAAAAAGAAACGTTGGATGTTCCTCTACATCAATAATGCCTGCGGGATTACTTACCTTTTGCTTATTTGCACCAGCAAAAGTACTTATCAGTCTACGATTAGATGCCGCAAGTTGCGTATTTACAGCTGGCTCGTAAGCAATTCCAGCACTTTTCGTTCCACTTACGTATCCATCTTTCTTACTAGTGCCACGACCATTAAATAGCTAACGAATAAGAAATAAATACTTACCTTTGCCAAACCTTATTATCCTATGCAAAGTAAACAAGTAAAATTGAG
>JAYWHK010000218.1:0-8178 GCA_043777755.1 Saprospiraceae bacterium | reverse complement strand
TTTTAATATTGCGGTGCGCTGCACCTTCAAAACGAGGAAAATGTACTATTTCTACAAATATCTCGCAGCTCTGCCGCTTTTATAAGAAAACCCTGATATTAGTTATTAGATACTAAAGTATTGCAAATAATAAAAACAATACCTATTTAAGTAACTTAAGCATAGCTTCTGCACTGTATGTAAGGGCGACTTTAGTCGCACCTTCTACGCTTGCCACCGTAGCGTGTGCGACTAAAGTCGCCCCTACAGTTCCACAAAAATTTTAAAAGAACCAAAATTTTATAGTAAGTATTTTCATCGCTTTTTTCTCTTGATTTATCGTTGAAAAAGTAGAATAACTCGAAAAGCATTTAATTTATATTTGGAAACCTGAATTATTAAGCATACATTTGTGTTATAAGGGAAAGGACAAACTGTATTATGACATACAATAAAGTACAGTAGTAATTTTATAAAATATTAGAAATTTGACAATTATGGAAATGTTAGAAAATTTAGAGCCACTGCTTAAATCTTTTTGGTATGTAGCGATTGGAGCGAGTACAATTTTTGCTATTCAGACCGTGACAACCTTCATTGGAGCAGATTCATCTGCTGATTTTGATGGAGATGTAGGAAGTACCGAAACACCATTTGAACTTTTTTCTTTGAGAAATTTAATCAATTTTCTTTTAGGTTTTAGCTGGACAGGTATTTCGTTCTACACAACGATTGAAAACAAAGCATCGCTCATCATTGCATCATTGGCAATTGGACTTTTGTTTCTCTACTTGTTCTTTATTATCATCAAACAAGTACAAAAACTGGCACAAGACAACTCTTTTAAAATCGCCAATACGCTCAATAAAACAGCCGAAGTTTATTTGACAATTCCTGAAAATAAAAAAGGAAAAGGCAAAATAATGATTAGCGTAAATGGAGCTTTTCACGAGTTAGAAGCAATGACTGAAAACAACACAATACCATCTGGCTCAGTTGTCAAAGTTGTAAGAATAGAAAATAACAACATATTAATAGTAGAAACAATTTAATTTTTAAATATTATGACACCAATAGTAATCATTGTAGTTGCGGCAATCGTTCTTTTCGTAACCATTTCAGCCTTAATATCAAGGTATAAACGATGTCCATCTGACAAAATCTTAGTCATTTATGGACGAACAGGTGGCACTTCTGCCAAATGTATTCACGGTGGAGGAGCTTTTATCTGGCCCGTCATTCAAGACTTTTCATTTTTAGATTTAAAACCATTGTCAATTGAAGCCAATTTGACCAACGCATTAAGCCGACAAAACATTAGAGTTGATGTGCCTTGTCGTTTTACAATTGCGATTTCAACAGAAACAGACAGTATGAATACAGCTGCTGAAAGGTTGTTGGGACTGTCTTCCGAGCAAATTCAAGAATTGGCAAAAGACATTTTATTTGGACAATTGCGTTTGGTGATTGCGACCATGACCATCGAAGAAATCAATTCAGACCGTGACAAATTTCTTGATAATATCTCAAAAAATGTCGATAGCGAGTTGAAAAAAATTGGCTTAAAATTAATCAATGTGAACGTTACGGACATCAAAGATGAATCTGGTTATATTGAAGCATTAGGAAAAGAAGCCGCTGCAAAAGCAATCAATGAAGCAAAAATTAGTGTGGCAGAACAAGAGAAAATTGGAGAAACTGGAAAAGCCGTAGCAGACAGAGAAAAAGATACGCAAATTGCAGAAACGCACAGAGATAGAGATGTAAAAATCGCAATTACTCAAAAAGACAGAGAAATAAGCATTGCAACAGCCGTAAAAGATGAAACCATTGGAAAAGCAGAAGCGCAAAGAGATACTTCGGAAGCAAATGCCATCGCTATTCAAGGGGAAAACGAAGCAAAAATTGCCATTGCAAACTCAGAAGCACTGCGTAGAGAAAAAGAAGCGGAATCGTTAAGAATTGCAATCACTGCCGAAAAAGTACAACAAGCAAGAGCATTGGAAGAATCTTACGTTGCAGAGCAAAAGGCAGAATTGGCTCGTTCTGAAAGAGAACGTTCTACTCAAATCGCAAACATTGTAATTCCCGCTGAAATAGCAAAACAAAGAGCAATCATTGAAGCGCAAGCCGCTGCTGAAACGATTAGAGAGAATGCAAAAGGAGAAGCCGATGCGATTTTTGCTAAAATGGAAGCCGAAGCAAAGGGTTTATTTGAGATTCTTACAAAGCAAGCGGAAGGCTACAAACAAGTTGTTGCGGCAGCTGGTGGTGATCCAAATAAAGCATTCCAGCTTTTATTGATTGAAAAATTACCAGAACTCGTCAGAACGCAAGTTGAAGCTGTTAAAAATATCAAAATTGACAAAATTACGGTTTGGGATTCTGGCAATGGACAAAACGAAAATTCATCAACGGCAAATTTTGTTTCTGGTATGATGAAAACTGTTCCACCTCTAAACGACTTGTTTAATATGGCTGGGCTAAATTTACCAACCTACTTAAAAGGTGCTGATGAGTCAGAACCAAGCAAAAAAGAAGATAAAAAAGATTAACTTTTGTAAAAATAAAAAACCTGTCCTCGTGCAAATCGCCGATGGCAGGTTTTTGTTTTTTATACATATTTATATTCAAAACCAAACGGCATAAACGGCAATTGCTTTTCCAGTCCAGCAATAAAAAGTTTTTTAAAAAAACAAATATATTTTTTATTCATAAAATAAAAAAACTTATCTTTGTCCAATAAAATCAACAAAAACGTTTCCTTTATGCTTTTTTTTAATAAAAAAAACCTATTTTCACTCCTTTTCCTCTGTCACACTTTTTTTATTTTTGCTCAAAACTTACCTTGCAAAGAAGTCATTGGCTACTATCCAAATTGGCAATGGTACGACCGCAATAAGTTGGTAAAACCAACTTCGATTGATTATTCAAAATACACCATCATCAATTATGCGTTTTTCAAACCTGAGTTGAGTGGTACAATTTCAAGCACCGACGCTTGGGCTGACGACAATTTGCTCAACGGACAACCGAATTGGGCGCAAGGTGGTTATTATCCAAATACTTCTATCGTTTCTTTGGCGCACAATGCTGGTGTGAAAGTTTTGCCTTCGATTGGAGGTTGGACGCTTTCTGATAATTTTCCTGCGATTGCAGCCAATACAACGAAGCGAACAGCTTTTGCCAATGCTTGTGTTCAACTCATTACCCAATATAATTTTGATGGCATTGACATTGATTGGGAATATCCTAGTTATTCGCCAAACTCAGGAACGTCTGCGGACAAACAAAATTTCACTTTGTTCCTACAAGCGATTCGCACGGCACTCAATGCAAAGACCGTTCAAACAGGTAAAACCTATCTTTTGACCGCTTGTTTTGGAGCTTCGCAAAGCAATATGACCAATATAGAATGGGCGAATGTTGCACCAATTTTAGATTGTATCAACCTAATGAGTTACGATTTTTTCGGCACTTGGGACGCTACCACCAACCACAATGCACCATTGTATGCGCCCGCGCAAGGCGACCCAACTTTCAATATTAACAGCGCAATCAATTCATTATTAACGACTTACAATGTTCCTGCAAACAAAATTTGTGCTGGATTGGCATTTTATGGTCGCTCTCACATTACGGTAAATGCGCCTACCTTGCATGGTACAGGAACAGGGCAGGCGGATAAAATCACGTTTGCTGTTGATGATGGTTCGCCTTCGTTCTACAATATCTTACTAAAACAAAATTTATTCAACAAATACACCGATAATTTGGCGACTGCTCCTTATTTATTGGGAAAAAATGGTTTAAAAACTTTTGTTTCTTACGACGACACAACTTCTACTACTGCAAAAGCGACTTATATTAAAAATAAAAACCTTCGTGGCTGTATCATTTGGGAAATCACGGGCGATTACATCGAAACTTCGCCAGGCTCGGGTGTTATTGCAGGAACGCCTTTGGCGAGTGCCATCAAAAATGTGTTTTGTGGTACAAGTTCTACGACTTGTAATGTGCCAAATAATATTCTGATTACACCAAATTCTACTTCTGCATCAATCAATTGGGCAGGAACAGGAGCTGTTTCTTACAATGTTCAATACAAATTGGCAAGTGCTACAAGTTGGACAACAGCAACGACCACAAGCAATAGTTTTAGCATCAATAATTTGACTGCTTCAACAACTTATCAAGTGCAAATACAAAGCGTATGTAGCTCTAATTCAAGTAGTTATAGTGCTATTTCTAATTTTACAACTACTGCATCTGGTACGGGCGGTGGAGGTGGAAATGGCGGCGGCGGAACAGGCACAACAACAAACCCTTGCACTGCACCAACGACTTTTAACTTTACAGCTGCGAATTATATCCCGATGGGCGAAATAAAAATTGGTCAAGGTCGTTTGAATCCAATTTGGGGCGTTACGGTTGATGCTTTCATTCCTTCAAATAAAAAAACTTGGGCAATTTCGATGGCTCATGCAGCGCATTTGTTTAGAAATGTTGTAAAAACAGACAAAATACCAGCCAATTTTTATTTTGCGACAGCGGCAAAAGAGAGTTTTTGCGGTTGTGACAATTCGATTCAAGCTGCGCCAAGTGGCACTGGTTTTCCTTTTACTTTTCAAAATGCTTCTTTGGGCGATGGCTGTTTTCAAATAGAAAATTTATCCGCTTACACGGAAATGGTTACGCAATATCCACAGCGTTTTCCAGCAGGACAGCATGCCAATTTGATAGGAAATGCCAATTTTGAAACGGCAGCTTTGGGAAAAGCCTATTATGATATTTTTACTGTAAAATATTGGGAAGCACACAAAAATTGGAATCCTATTGGTTTTTTCAACAATGCCAACGACCCAAATGCAGCCATCAAACTCATGGCAGTCGCTTACAATCGTGGTTTGTGGTATCCCGAATTGGGAACTGTTTTGAATACAAATCGTGCAGCAGCAATGTCAGCCACAACGATTTCTCCTTATTTTATTGGCAATAATTATGGTTACGATTATCAAAATGCGTTGTCAAATTATACCAATATTTTAGGAAATAACATGGCGAATGTTGATCCCTCTTTATTGGCAATTAATCCTGCAACGGGACAGCCTTCCAATTCTTTCAACAGTTATTACGACCCACAAGTATCTTGGAATGAAATAGATACGTATATTGAAAAAATTAAAATATTATACCCAACGGTCAATATTCCTACTTTAAAAACAAATGTTCAGTCGGTTTTTAACAGTATTAATAGTGGAAATTCTATTTCGTTTCGTTACAATTTAGGACAAGTATTAGATGCGCTTTTGTTGGGATTGCCAGCTGACGACCCTTCGGCAAACATCGCTACAAGTTACGGTTGCGGTTGGCAAGGTGGTGGAAATCAAACAAATATTCCACCTGTAACCGCTATTTTACAACCGACTCAAAATCAATCTTTTACAACGCCAACAGCAGTTTCCATTGCTGCGTCAGCGAGCGATGCCGACGGTACAATATCCAAAGTAGAGTTTTTTAATGGCGCAACTTTACTCGCAACTTTTACCGCTTCACCTTTTTCTTATACTTGGCAAAATACGCCAATTGGTACGCATATTTTGACTTCAAAAGCAACGGACAATCAAAATGCGGTAACAACTTCTTCACCAATTACGATAACCGTCAGTGTGCCAGCAAATCAGTTACCAGTCGTTTCAATCACACAACCTACTAACAATCAGCAGTTTATCGCTCCTGCCAATGTCACAATTAATGCAACAGCAAGCGACAATGATGGTACGATTTCAAAAGTAGAATTTTACAACGGTACAACGCTTTTAGGAACAGATCTGACTGCGCCATATAGTTTTATTTGGCAGAATGTAGCCGTTGGAACGTACCAAATCAAAGCAAAAGCCTTTGATAATTTGAATGCTTCGAGTACTGCAATTGCAAATATTTCAGTCGTAACAAATGTCGTTTCACCAACTTGCGTCATTACTTCGCCAACAAACAACGCTATTTTTTATCAGCCTGCCAACATTACAATCAACGCTACGGCAAGTGCAACAGGCGTACTTGTAAAATGGGTGAAATTTTACCGAAATGGAGTTTTGATAGGTACGGACAAAATCGCTCCTTATAGTTTTATTTGGAAAAATGCACCAATAGGAACATACAATTTGACCGCAATCGCCACCACAACTCAGAACATTTCAGCGACTTCCAATATCGTTTCAATTACTGTTTTGGCTCAAAATGGGAACATTCCACCAACGTGTTCGATTACACAACCGACTCAAAATCAAGTATTTACAACACCTACAAACGTGACTATTAATGCAAATGCTGCTGATGCAAATGGAACAGTAACAAAAGTTGATTTTTACAATGGAACAACTTTTTTAGGCACTGACAATACTGCGCCTTATAATTTTATTTGGCAAAATCCAAATGCTGGAACATACTCGATTACAGCAAAAGCAACAGACAATCAAGGTGCTGCGACAACTTCAACGGCGGTCAATATTACAGTCAATAATCCTGTCGTTGTGAATCAAGCTCCGACTTGTTCGATTACGCAACCAACTCAAAATCAAGTATTTACGACCCCTGTAAATATTACTATTGATGCCAATGCGACAGATACTGATGGTACAATTACGAAAGTAGATTTTTACAATGGAACAACCTTTTTAGGAACAGATAATACTGCGCCTTATAGTTTTGTTTGGCAAAATCCAAGTGCTGGAATGTACGCCATTACAGCAAAAGCAACAGACAATCAAGGAGCTGCGACAACTTCTTCAATAACTCAAATCACTGTAAATCAAGGGACTACGACAAATTCTTGTTCGCAATATACGCAATACATAGAAAATACAGCCTATGTAAATGGTAGTATCGTAACGAATAATGGTGGTATTTTTTCTTGTTTGGTAGCAGGTTGGTGTAGCGGTGCAGCTTGGGCTTACTCACCAGGATTAGGCTCGTCTTGGCAGTCGGCTTGGACACAAACGGGAACTTGTACACAAGCTGCGCCAAATTGCGCAACGACTCCATCTTATGCGCCTTATGGAACATATCAAACAGGTACGATTGTAAAAAACAACAATATTTTGTACCAATGTTTGATTCCAGGTTGGTGCAATAGTGCGCCAATTGCCTATGAGCCTGGTGTTGGTTCGGCTTGGCAACAAGCGTGGAACTATTTGGGCGTTTGTCCGACTTTTATGCCAAAAATTATCTCATCAAACAATACTAAAAACAATGCGTTTTTATTTCCAAATCCAACATTAGATGAAGTGAATATTGTATTGCCTGATGCACCGATTGGTCAAATCCAACTACGTGTTTTTGACATGAATGGTAAAAATATTTTTATAAAAAACATTGATAATCAAGAAAATACATTCTTTGAAAAAATTAATTTAAGCGATTCTCCTGCTGGTATTTACAATGTCAAAATCGTAACAAAAAACTGGAATGGAACTTGGATGATGAGTAAGATATAAGAAATAAAATAAATTGTTTTTCAAAAAAAGCGTAGATTTTGTATGTCAAAATCTACGCTTTTTTAATATTGAAAAAACCTTGATAAGCATTACCTATTGACATAAAAATATCTCTACATCAAAGTTTCCTATTGATATAGAGATATTTAGTATATAGAAACCTTGTTCCTTAAAAGGAACTAAGCTGCCATTTTTGCGATTTTTTTCATTAATCCGCTTTTCAAATTAGCTGCTTTATTCTTATGAATAGAACCTCTTTTTGCTAATTTATCAATCATGCTGATTACTGCTGGCATAGCTGCACTTGCCGCTTCCTTAGTATCTGCATCACGAACGCCTTTGATAGCTGTACGTGTTGATTTTTTGTAATAACGATTTCTTAAACGTCTCTTAGCCTCTTGGCGAATTCTTTTCTTGGACGAAGCGTGGTGTGCCATGTCTTATAATTTTTGATTTATATTTAAAATAAATTTTATTAGCTTAACGATTAGAAAAATGTGATAATTGAAGCCCTTATTTCTAATTGAGGTGCAAAGGTACATCTTTTTTTTGAAGAAGAAAATTTTTTATGCCTTTTTTTAGTATTTTTTATAAAAAAAGAATTTTTTAGATTTCTTCTATTTTCCAAGTGTCAATACATTTGTTTTCAATATCGAAATTAATTCCAATTCCAACCATCGTTTTGTTGTACATTCTGTATTTT
>JAYWHK010000217.1:0-22622 GCA_043777755.1 Saprospiraceae bacterium | reverse complement strand
TTTATGTTGTTTTTAGGTCAAAAATACAAATTTATAAATAAAGGTTATTTTCTTTTCCTGTCACAAATGGTTGATTTTTTTTAAAATAGGTGTTTTTTTGTCTCAAAAATAATAAATTATTTAACAAATAATAAATTATCATCTATGTTTTTTTGAAAAAATAAAAACACCTACGCTATTAAACAGGGTTTTCTTATGAAAGCGGCAGCGCTGCGAGATATTTGTAGCAATAGTACATTTTCCTCGTTTTGAAGGTGCAGCACTGCGCAATATTTAAAATTAATGTTACGGTGCGCTGCACCTTCAAAACGTGATTTTGTCCATTTTTCTACAAATATTACGGTGCGCTGCACCCAAAATATTTTTATAATAAAGCATTGCTCTATTAAAGAGCTTTTCGGTTGCCGCCTATTCATTTGGTTTTTTGCTACTGCAAAGATAGCTTTAATAAAAAATCTGTGCAATAGTTATTTCTAACTATACGCTTGTAAGTAATTGATTATCAATACTTTAAATTTTATTTATTTTTAAAAAAAGTAATTTTTTATTAAAATAAACTAAAAATAGCTGTAATCTTGATATTTCAAACTATTTTTGCAGTGTTGAAATATACACAACGGATATTGGTGATTAGATATTAAAAATATTGCAAACGTTTGGTGTTCAATATTTTGCATAAATGCAAAATCCCAAAACTACTTTCCGACGTGTATATACGCTAATATTTTTTATGAGAACGAATTTATTATTTTTAGTCTTTTTTATTTTTTTTAACCCAGATAAAAATTTTTCACAATCCAAACTCAATATAGATAGCCTTACGTCCGTGCTTAATAAGTACCAAAAAGAGGATACCGTAAAGGCTAAAATGTTGATTGTATTAAGCGATGATTTAATCAGAGTGGATTATAAAGAAGGTATTCCTTATTGTGAAAAAGCATTGGCAATATTAGAAAAATACGATGCGCCAGAACTCAAAGCTGATGCCTTGCATACGAAGGCACGTCATTTGGAATCTATCGGACAGTATGCCGAAGCAATTGATTTGGAACAAAAAGCACTTGTTATTTATGAGCAACAAAAGCGTACGAAGAAAATAGCAAGCGTATATACATTATTGGGAGCTATCTGTCATAATAAATCAGATGCTGTCAATGCAAAAAAATATTTTGAACTTGCCTTAAATCTGTACGACCAAATTGACCATATAAAAGGTAAAGGACGTAACTATTATACGATGGGCAATGTCTTAAATACGCTTTTAGATGATTACAAGCAATCCATTGTTTATTACCAAAAAGCGCTTGCAATAGCGCAAGAAATTAAAGATAAAAATGCAGAAGCACGAGCATTTACGGGAATGGGCAGTGCTTACTATAAATTGGGCGATTACATCAAAGCGATTGAATATACTCAAAAAGGGTTGCGCATTAATGAAAATGCAAGAAATACTTACTCAATGACCTCTGATTACCTCAATTTAGGTAATATTTATATGAAGTTACCTGAGCTTGATAAGGCATTGGATTATTTTAATAGTGCCTTAGAAATTGCAACTAAAACAGGAAATACGAGGTTAAAAGCCAATATTTACGATAAAATAGGGCTTTGCTACAAGGAATTGAAAAATTATGAAAAGGCAATTCTAAATATTGAGAAAAGTATAGAAATCTATAAATCGCTCGGGCAAAATGACCAAGCATACAGTCAATTGTTGGATTTGGGAACGGTATATTTAGATTTAAACCGAAAAATTGAAGCACACCGTTGTTTTCAAGAAGCACTCGCCGCAGATAGAAAATCAGGCAATCAAGCAGGTATTTCTGCCGCTTTAATCAATATAGGACAACTTTACGCAGAAGAATCTGATGCTTTTTTGCAAAAAATTGGCGTAAATCCAACTGAACGCTACTCAAAAGCATTGGTACTCGTGAACGAAGCCTTAGAGATTGGCATAAAAATAAATCAGCCCCGTAGAAAAATAAAAGCCTTGGAAACATTGAGTTTTATTTATGAAAAAAATAAAAACTATGCGGAATCTTACAATACTTATAAAAAATATATTGCACTCAAAGATAGCGTTTTTGGCGATGAGATTAAAAAACAAATCACTCGTAAGGATATGCAATATGAATATGAAACAAAAGAACTCGCCTTGAAATATGAGAAAAAAATAACCGACGAGCAACTAAAAAAGGAACAATCTTTGACAATTCAACAGCAACAATCTTTGATACTCAAAGAGCAAGCATTGGCGTTGAGCGATAAAGAAAAGGATTTGGCGCATTTGGCTTACCTAAATGAGCAAGCTGAAAAACAAGAAAAAGTAGGAGAACTTGTGCGCTCCGAAGAACGGGAAAAAGGAAAAGAGCGTGACTTGAGTTTGAAAAACTTAGAACTAAGCGCAAAACAAAAACAAAATCTTTACTTGGGTTTGTTGTCTATAGTTTTGTTTGCTGGCTTGGGTACATCTTTGTTTTTTTACAATAAGCTCAATAACAAAAATAAAATCATCGCTCAACAAAACGAACTCAATGAACACACGATTGCTATTTTGTCGCATGACATCAAAGAACCGCTTTTGGGCGTAAAATTATTGCTTAAAAAACTAAACAAAGACGACCCTTTCGTAGCACAGGCTTCGCATAGTTTGGAAGGACAAATCAATGCCGTCAATGGCATTTTGAATAACTTACTGAAAGTCAGAAAGTTAGCGTTGCATAAAACAAATGAAAAAGCAACAGCGAATGTGCAAAGCGTCGTTCAAAATGTGATTCAACAATTGAATTTTTCGATACAAAGCAAAAATCTACACATCGAAAACGCCATCAGCGAATCGCTAACCTTGCCGATTAATGCCGAAAAACTGCAAATCGTCGTGCATAACCTTTTGTCAAATGCTGTAAAATACAGCTTTCAAGACCAAACCATTAAGATTTATCAAGAAAAAAATGGTTTTTCCATTCAAGATTTTGGCGTAGGACTTTCCGAAGAACAACGCTCCAAACTCATGCGTGAAGTGACCGCTTCCAAACAAGGTACAATGCAGGAACGAGGCAATGGTATGGGGCTTTTTCTCGTCGGCGCAATGCTACAAGGCGAACCCATCCGACTCCTGTTTGATAGTCCCGAAATTGGCGGTACTATAGTAAAGATAATGATGTAGTAAAAATCAATATAATTTTTATAGTTTTGCACTTTGCTTTTTTTTAAACTACTTTTCAATAAGTATTGGGGCTAAATTAATTAGTATTATTTTGAACGCCCGCTTATACAGAAAATTCACACAAAAATAATGAGACACCCATTTTTAATTTTTGCATTTGCACTCTTCTTTTTTACCGCTCAAGGACAACCACTTAGTTTTGTACAGTATGGCTGGGATAGCGGCATTGCCTATCCTGGTAGCGGTGGCGAAGGAAAATTGATGCACCAAGACAAATATGGGTTTATTTGGTTTTGCACAGCGAATGGTGTGAGTTCTTATGATGGTTATACGTTCAAAAATTACTTTCGCAACCCAAATGATGCTCATTCGTTTCCTTCGGGTATTGCAACTTGCATGGCAGAAGATACACAAGGCGAACTTTGGTTTGGAAGTGAACGCCGTTTGTCGCATTATGACCGTGTTTTAGACCGTTTTGATAACATCGTTTTGGCAAATACTTACCTTGTTACTTGTATTTTGCCTTTAGCTTCGGGAGAATTGTGGATAGGAACAAACAATATGGGTTTGATTCGTTTTGACCCAAAAACGAAAGTGCAAACTATCTTTGATACTAAAAATGGCTTGCGCTCCAACAATGTTGCTTGTCTTTGGCAAGACTCCGAACAGCGGATTTGGGTAGGCGCAAAAGACGGTGGCGGATTACATCTTTTAGAGGCACAACAAGGCAAAATTACGCCTCTTGCGCAACCCGACGACATCAATTGTTTTGAGTACGATGCGTCTAAAAAGCAACTTTGGATAGGCACGAACAATGGTCTTAAATATTTGAATTTCAACGATTTAGATAAAGATAAATTGCCTATTCAAAGAATAAGTGACATAAAATTAAAAGACAATCATGTGTCTTGCATTTTACACGATGCTGATGACAATTGGTGGATTGCTACAAAAAATGGCTTGCATTTTTGGAATAAAAAAACCAATAAAACACTTGATTTTACGCAAAAAAAAGAAAATAACACACAATTTGTAGGACATAATAATGTGCTTTTTTTGTTGCAGATTAGAGATAAAAGTATTTGGGTAATGCCTTGGACAAATGGGATTACGAAGATATTTAATGACAATACAGGATTTCAAAATTTAATTTTTAATAAAAATGACAGAGAAATCGAGTTAAGAGTTAATGCCGTTTCGACCACAAAACAAAAAGAGTTTTTGGCGCATACCACAGAAGGTACATTGCATCTTTCGCCTAATTTTGATAAAATATTCTTAGCAAAAAATCAAACGTCTTATGAAAAATGTACCAAAATTGTCGAATTAACTTCGGCTCGTTTTGGTATTTTAGAGGAAAAATTATATCAATTTAGTCCAAATGGAAGCATTTTAAAAGAAATAAAATTTTCCGAAGGAACTACAAAAAATCCAATTTCTCGCTTAATAAGTGACTCGCAACAAAGGCTTTGGTTTATTGCCAAAACAGGTATTTTTTGTTACGATACCAAAACGAACAGTGTAAAAGCTATTCCGCTTGACCAAATGCCGCCACAAAATAGTGAGCAAACGCTTTCGTATGCGTTCACAGAGCAACAAAGTGGTATTTGGTTGGGTAGTTGGACTGGAAAACTGTTTTGGTATGACGAGGCAAAAGGCGTTTTCATACCTCAATTAGAGGAGAAAAATGTTGGTCCCGTCATTTTGCAAGTCCTTCAAATAGATGCCGAAACCATTTATTTGGGAACAAGAGAAGGTTTGAAAAAATTTAATCCGAAGACAAAAGAACTCATCACATTATTGGATAGAAGCAAAGGTTTACCTGATGAAAATATAGCTTCTTTGACTACCGATAAGGAAGGAAATCTATGGTTGGGAACATTTAATGGCTTAGTTTGCTATAATATCGCAAGCCGTGAGTTTCGGGTTTTTGACGAAAAAAACAGCTTGCATAGTAGTGATTTTGCCGTTAATTCGATTTATAAAAATGATGATGAACGTATTTTTTTAGGAACGGAAAAAGGTATATTGACTTTTGAACCAAAAAAATTAATTTTTAATAAAGAAAAGCCAAATGTATATTTGACTGATTTTAAGTTATTTAACAAATCGTTATTGCCTACAGATGCCAATAGTCCATTGAAGGAAAATATTATATTGTGTAAAAATATTACTTTACAACCCGAACAATCTGTTTTTACAATAGAGTATGCTGCCCTTAATTTTACGAACAGTAGCAAAAATCAATATGCTTACCAATTGGAAGGTTTTGACCAAGCATGGCAATATGTAGGCAACAAAAGAGAAGTGACTTACACCAATCTAAATCCTGGTACTTATACTTTTCATGTCAAAGCCTCGAATAATGACGGCATTTGGAATAACGAAGGCGCAACGCTTCAAATTACCATGTTGCCGCCTTGGTATAAAACATGGTGGGCATATATGCTTTACACGATGGCTTTTACAGGTGCTTTGGGTGCATATTTGTATGCTCAACACCAAAAACTGCGCAAAGAACAAGCCTTTTCTTTTGCAGCCAGTAAATTTGTGCCACATGACTTTTTGCAAATGTTGAGCCGAAAAAGTATTTTGCAAACCCAAGTTGGCGACCAAATTGATGCTTCGATGACGATTTTATTTGCTGACATTCGAAGCTATACCACGCTCTCAGAAAAAATGTCGCCACAAGATAATTTTGGTTTCATCACCGCTTATTACAAACAAGTTAGTCCAATTATTACTCAAAACAAAGGCATTATTTGCGAATATATGGGCGATGGTTTCATGGCGGTTTTCCCTCAACGAACCGAAGATGCCGTTAATGCTGCCCTTCAAATCCAAGCAACCATAGACGATTACAACCAACGTCGCATAATTGATAAACGAAAAACTATTTCTGTAGGCATTGGTATTCATCGAGGTGATATTATATTGGGTATTATTGGCGACGAATTGCATCAAAATACGACTGTTATTTCAGATGCTGTCAATACTGCTTCCCGTATCGAAAGTTTGACTAAAACACACAATTGCAAATTGCTATTGACCAAAGAAGTGGTTATGGACATTTCCGAATCGATGCAAGCTCGTACCCAATGGCTCGAGGAAATTCAAGTCAAAGGACGTGTGCAGCCCGTAGATGTTTATAAATTTATGGTGTAAAATTACGAAAAAAAGGACAAAATCGTAGTGGTTTTGTCCTTTTTTATTTTCATCGAATATAATCCTACTTTATCAGGCTCTCGCCCAAGTACTGCCATACAAACGGCGGTATTCTCCAAACGTAATCATACGCTGCTGTTGCTCGTCCCAAAGTTTGTTAAAGAAGTATTTCATGCTATCAGAAAACGAAACAATGGTAATGTGTTCTTGCAAAATAGGATTTTCGTCTTTGCATTTTTGCAAATTATAGTTTGGAATCAAAGAACTCAAATGATGAATATGGTGCAAACCTATATTTCCAGTTAGCCATTGAAATACACGTGGCAACTTCCAGTAAGTACTTCCTTTTAGAGCCGCCATAACATAATTCCATTCCTCTTTCCATTGTTTGTGAGCGTGTTCGTGCTGATGTTGTATGTAAAAAGCAAAAAATGCGATAACACCAAAAAGCATCACAATCGGCAATTGTATTTTTAGAAAAGTACTTGCTCCAAATAAGAAAATACACGTTGCATAAACAGAAATCATAAATAGATTGCTCCAAATCAATGATTTTTTTGCCACTTCAAAACCTTTTTCTTTGATTAATGCAAAACGATTGTGTATTAAAACATAATAAATACCTCCTACAAACAATAAAATAAGTGGCGCACGAAATGCTCTGTACGCTAATTTGTGCAAGGCAGGCAACTTGCGAAACTCCTCTACTGTAAGCATCGGCATATCTCCAATATCACGAATATTCTCTTCTAACCGTCCGTTGTGTCCATGATGAAAGTTATGTGACTTTGCCCAATATTTATAAGGAATCAGACTCAATCCACTACAAATAAAACCTATTATATCGTTCATTCTACGAGATTTCGTAAAAGATTGATGCCCACAATCGTGTTGAATAATAAAAATACGCACTAAAAAAAGTGCATTAATCAACGCCAAACCAAGCGTAAGCCAATAAGACACAGAAAGGCTAAAATACATCAATGCCCAAAGCGCAATGAAAGGTAAAAAAGACGTAATCATTTGCCATATTGCAATCTTAGTGTTGGGAACTTGGTATTTTTTGACAATGTGCTGCCAATTCTCCATAATATATTGGAGCGAATCGTTGAATCTTTTTTCCATAATCAATTGAGAAAAATTTAATTTATTACAAAGATAAAAGAAATAATTTAAATAGTTAGAAATTTTCTACAAAAATCTCTTCTTTTTATACCGCTTAAAAAAACAGCGAAACAATAACTAAAATAGCCTTTTCTACCAATTTCAAAACAAAAAAATCCGCAAAAAGCATTTCTATTTCACTTGTTACAAAAGTCCTTTTAGCCGAAGCAAGTAACGTTCTGACTTTAAAGCAAAATATAAACAATGCTATTTATCACAAAATCAATATTTTTATAAAAATTAAATAGGTTTTTCATTTTTTTAGAAAAAATTTAAATTAATCACATTTAAATAATAATTTATACACAAACGACTGTTTTTCAGTAGTATAAAAATTTTATTTTCTTTAATAAAATGTTAAAAAAATAAAATAAATTGCAATATCAAATAAATGCCATGATATTTGCACTTGTTTATTGAAAGCTATCATAATTATATACCTTGTCACAATTAATATTTTTTCAATAATTTACTAACTTAATTTCATTTTATGAACTCAAAACTCACTACACTACTCCTTTTAGTAACTTTGATGCTCGTTTCTTCAGAAAACTATGCTCAAAAATGGGATGGTGGCATTATGTTTGGCGTAAATGGCTACCAAGGTGACTTGGATAAATTTGTAATTCCAACCCTAAAACAATCTCGCCCAGCAGGTGGATTATTTTTAAGAAGAAATTTTAACAACAACTTCTCACTTCGTGGAAATGTTGCTTTTGCAAAATTAAGTGCTGATGACAAGCACTTTACAGAACCAACTTGGCGACCAAAACGTGGTTTTAGTTTTACTTCTCCTTTGACAGAAGTTTCTTTACAAGGCGAATTTCAGTTGATTCGTGAAAAAAAGAAATTGTCTGAAGAGCAAGTTATGAACAATGCCCGTAGCAAGCGCAGAATTATTCCTTATGCAATTTTAGGCGCAGGTCTTGCTTTTGTAAAACCAACGACCAATTACAACAATGCGACGACACCTAACACTGTAGTTAGCGCAACGCTAATCAATGAAGACAAAAATCGCAGCAATTCTAATGTTAATTTTGTATTGCCAATGGGCGGTGGTTTTCGCATGAATTTGAGCAACAAACTTGCTTTGGGTGCAGAAGTAGCTGTTCGTCCAACATTTTCTGATTACATAGATGGCGTTAGTGCTTCTGGTAATTCAAAAAGAAAAGACTGGTACGCAACAGGTTTGTTGACGCTTTCTCGCACTTTTGGCGAACCTGACCAAGACGGTGATGGCGTAGCAGACTCAAAAGATCAATGTCCGTCTGTCAAAGGTTTATCAACGCTTTCTGGTTGCCCTGATAGCGATGGCGACAGTGTTTCTGATGGCATGGACGCTTGTCCCGAAGTTCCTGGTAAAAAAAGTTTGAAAGGTTGCCCTGATGCAGACAATGATGGTGTAGCAGACAGCGAAGACGAATGTCCTGATGTCGCTGGCGATATGAAAGGTTGCCCTGACTCGGATAAAGATGGTGTAGCTGACAAAAAAGACAAATGCCCAAAAGAGGCTGGCGACCCTTCACATGATGGTTGTCCTTTTGCAGATAGAGATAAAGATGGTATCGCTGATGCTGAAGATGTTTGTCCAGATTTACCAGGAGAAACCCGTTATGCTGGTTGCCCTGACAATGACAAAGACGGAATTGCTGATGATAAAGACGATTGTCCTACAAAACCAGGTCCTTTGAACTTAAAAGGTTGTCCTGATGCAGACAATGATGGCATCAGTGACCCGAACGACGATTGTCCAAGTGTTGCAGGTACGGCAGCCAACAAAGGCTGTCCTGTGAATACAAAATCTTCTGAAATTATTACCAAAACACAAACGCCTACACCAGTAGAAACGAAGATTTTGGAAACAAACTTAGGTTTTATCAAAAAAGTGTATTTTACAACAAGTAAATCATTCTTGGCTGGTGACAACCTTCGTACCATGGAAGAAGTATTGAATTTCTTGAATAACAATCCGAACTATGATATGAAAATCAGCGGACATACGGACAATACTGGTGCAAATCCAGCGAATAAAACCTTGTCAGAAGGTCGTGCAAAGTCTTGTTTTGAATGGTTCAAACAACGTGGCATTTATGCAAAACGTATGTCTTTCAATGGTTTTGCTGCCGAAAAACCTGATGCTCAAAACACAACAGAATCTGGTCGTGCGTTGAATCGTCGTGTAGAATTTGAAGTATATAAAAGAAAGTAATTTGCTTTTAAAAATAAAAAAACGCTACGAGATGTAATTCTTGTAGCGTTTTTTTTGTAATTCCCTTACTTAAAAAGAAAGGAATTTTTGAGTACCAACTGCGACTTTTTTTCCTTTGTATTCTGTAAAAATAGGCAACTCAATGGTTTTAAATTTACCAGACTTTATTTCTTGATTGACATATTGTCGGCTTACTTTTTGTTGTTTGCAGAAGTCTTTAACAGTCACAACACTGTTTTGGAAGTTAATACCCTTGATGTATTCCAATAATTCTTTTACGTCATTGTGTATATCAGTTAAAATGGCTTCACGTCCTTGATGGTCTGTATCTGCCATTTTTTTTAAAAAGACATCTTCGTCATCAGTGATAACTGTCATTTTTTCAATAAAATTTGATACAATCATATTTTTATTTTTAAGTATGAAAAATTTAGAAAACTCAATATATTTTCTTGGATTTTAAAGTTTTAACAGTGTCCGAGCTAAATTGATATCGTCTAACAATCTGTCTATTAAAATTTGATTATTAGGCTGTTCTTTTTGCACCCTGTCTAAAAGATGATAAAGTTTCGGTAGCAAGGCTTCAAGTTTTTTTCTTTCTTTTTCTGTCATTTTGCAATGATGTTGTCGATTAAAAATTTACGCTGCAAATATAAAATTTTATTTAGGTTTTGTCAAGCAATGTATTGTTTTTTTGTCAAAAAAAGATGTTTTCTCAACTTTTAATGATAACAAATTTCTCTAACAATCCCCAAACTACCCTACCAACCAAAAACAAGAAAGCACCAATAATCAATTGACTATCAGTGCTTAAAGAAGCGTGCCCGGGAAAGGAATCGAACCTTCACATCCTTGCGAATGGCAGATTTTGAGTCTGCTGCGTCTACCAATTCCGCCACCCGGGCTTTAATTTGCACAAACAACGCTCGTGTTGTTCTTTACTGCGGTGCAAAGGTAATAAGAGTTTTTTGAATACGCAAGAGATATTTCTTTTTTAATGAAAAAAATTTTATCTTTTCTAAATCATTATTTGTAACTTGCTGATAATCAAAATTTTGTAAAATATCTTTTATTGAAAAAAAATTATCATTTTCGATTTTTTTGATTTCTTTTGTTACTTTTTCAAAACTTTCGGCATCAAAATCAAATTGCAAGTCCATCAACGTTTCATTAATGTCCATCATTTCCATTAAAAAATCTTGTGGTAATTTTTCCTGACCTTCTTCTTTTTTCATTCCTTTCAATTCCAAAATGTAAGCCATTCGGCTATCAAAATTTTGTAATACTTTGTAGGCTTCAGTATTGAAGGTTGCTTTTTCCAAAATTTCGCTTTGCGCCTCGTCACTTTCCAAGGTATGAAAATCAGGATGAAACATTTTACTGTATTTCAAAAACCGCTTTTTCAAATCAGTTTCGTCCAACAAGAATGTTGGCAACAATTCATAAAATTCAAAATAGTTCATCATTTATTTTTTTGCTTTAAAAGACCAAGTTAAATAGACTTTTGACACGATGTCGCCTTGCTCATCTTTTCCAATAGCTGTCGCACGAAACAAACGTGATTTGTTATGCAAAATTCCATCTTGAATCACTTGAATCATTTGGCTTCCTTCATCGCAAGTAAAAGCAATTTTACCAACCGCTTTTTTAGTAAATTCGGCTTCAACATGAGAAACCAACATCAAAATCGGGTATTCAAAACCTTTTGAAACAACAATCGCAACAGCTCCCGTTGCCAACTCTCCAGCTGCACATTGTGCTGCAAAATACATATTTTTAAACGGATTGCGGCTTCGCCAGCCATAATTGACACCAACTTCGCAACTTGTTGCTGTGAGTTGGTTGATTTTTAAGCCAAAAAAACCTGCTCCTGGCAGTAACCTCCATTTGAAAAGCCAAAATTTGAAAGGATTTTTGAATTGGTCAATTGTTTCTTGAACTTTATTTTGATTCCAGTTTTGCATTGATATTGTTTATTCTAAATTCTTAGTGCTAAATTATTTTTGTTTTGAGAAACGTCGAAACATCAAGCTAAAAACGTCAAAATAGCACAATTGTTTCAATTATATTAAAGTTATTCGTATACTCATACAAAACACCCGTAGAGAAAAGGCACGCCTTTCTCATGTTAGGTATGCCTTACGTAGTGCGAGAAAAGGCGTGCCTTTTCTCTACCATACTGGCATACGAAATACAATCTACTACAAAACCTTCTCAAAATACCGCACCGTTTCAAGTGGATTGTGGTAATAAGGTTTGGTTTCGTAAAAGCCATTTTTTTCATAAATAGTGATGGCGGTTTTGAGTCGGTCTAAAGTATCCAAACAGATTTTTTCGTAACTTAAATCTTTTGCCAAATCAAGGGCTTTTGTCAAAAGCACCTTACCAAAACCATGACCACGATAATCATCACGAATGTACATTCTTTTGAGTTCGCTGATTTTTCCTGTTTCATCGCCTTTTAAGTGCCGAACAGCTACGCATCCAACATATTGATTATCAACGTTTAATAAAAAAATTCCACCACTTGGCGCAGCATACTGAATGGCGATGTCGTCGAGTTCTTTGTCAAAACTCTGAAAACACAAATCCACTTTTAGCCATTGTGCATATTCTAAAAATAAAGATTTGGCAACAGCAAAATCTTGTTCGGACTGTGCGAGTATTATGTTTTTTTGCATTATTTTAGTTTAAAAGCATATTTTTTTGATTCTGCAAAGATAAATTGCTTTTGTTGATTCTCCAAATCTATATTAGATACTGACAATCAATAAGTTATAATTTTTATCTAAAATTTTGTATTTTAAATGATTTATAAATGAATTATTTTGTACTTTTGGCAAAACTTAATTTATATTTTATGAAATCAACTTTTACTATTTTATTCCTGCTTTTATTCAGTGTTTTTTTAAAAGCGCAAGACACGATTGTTGTACCGAGTTTTAATTTCAAATCCAGTACAAAAAAAGATACTATGGTATCTTTTCCTTCGGAAAGTCACAAAAACTTTGAAAAAATCTTGTTGCAATACACTATGCGTTGCAAAAATGCAAAAATTTCAACAAGTGCCAATCGGAATTTGGGTTGTGGCGAATGGGATTACAGCTGCAATACTTATTTGACGGATTCTACGAAAACCGACTCTTTAAAATCGCTTGCACCAAATCTAATCATTGGTGGTTTTAAAGAAACGCTGTTCCCTTTTGTAAAAAAACCAACGTACAATTACACTTCTTTTACACAAAAAGAAGTCAGTATTACGTCAAGTACTAACGAAAAATTAGTACAAATCGGTGCTGGAACGGAGCAAATTCAACATCCTTTTGTAGCAAATACAAAGGCTGCAAAAACGCACTATTTAATACTTGCCAATGAGATTCCAAATTCAACAAACAATCGAATTGATGGAATTGAAATAGAAATTGACGCAGCTATTGTAACCGCTAACTTCTTGAAAATCAAGCTAAAAGCAACTTCTCAAACAGTACTTTCAGCCGAAAATATTGAAACATCTGGTTTTGAAGAAGTCTATTTCACCAATGCCAATTTGGATAAAAAAGGCTTTAAACGCTTCATGTTCAATGCTCCTTTTCAATGGAACGGAACGTCAAATATTGTGTTAGAATTAAGCTACAACAATCAAAACTCAATTGCGAACAGCAGTACTATTGGAGCAATGCAAACTTATTCGTCAGCTGCATTTACGACCGAAAACGATGCTTATTTAGAACTGAACGGAGCTGCAAATTTGACTATTCCTTCTGATAAAATGAATGTCATCAACAAAGAAATCACAATAGGTTTTTGGGCGTTTGGGAATCCAACGGCACTACCTGCACAAACAGTGATTTTTCAAGCTGTTGATGATAAAAATCAACGACAACTTTCAGTGCATTTGCCTTGGACAGATTCAAATATTTATTGGGATTGTGGCGGAGATGCGAATTTTGACAGAATTAACAAAGTGGCGACACCTGCCGAATTTGAAGGAAAGTGGAATTATTGGACTTTCACTAAAAATGTAGCGACCCAATCCATGAAAATTTATTTGAATGGCGCAGTTTGGCATACGGGAACGGCTAAAACAAAGCCCATTAACATCAAGAAATTTTTCCTTGGAGCAGATGAAAATGGGGCGAATCCTTATTTGGGTTTTATGGACGATTTTTCTGTTTGGAACAAAGAGTTAGATGCGACGACCATCAAACAATTGATGCGCCAAAAAATTAAAAAATCACATCAAAATTATGCCAATTTGGTTTGTTATTATGATTTTAACGAAAGTGACAATCTTAGCTTAACTACAAAAGATGTATCTGACAATCAATCAGTTGCGACTTTTTCTTCTTTGCCATCAAGAAGAATTTTTCAAGGAAGAGAACTTTTTAAGCAATTTGATTTTGACAATAAAAGACCCAACATCAAACTCATCAACGGTGATTATCAAAAACTTATCACTACAAAAACCATTTTGGATTCTGTCCAAAATGCACCTTACCAAATTCGTACTTTTTATGTTGAAAAAAACAATTTGAAAGAAAGCAAAGCTTTGAATTATTGGCTTGCTGGTGACTTTGATATTTTGAACGAAGCTGGCGATGTCTTAACAACTAAAACTATCGTGGAAGATAGTAGTTTAGTGATAGAAGACTTAGAGTATTTTCGTCGTTTTCCAATGAAATACGAACTACTTTCATTTGTGACACCTTATGGCATTGGTTTGGATTTTGGTCAAAACGGCAAAACTTGGACTTTTGACATTACTGATTTTGGCCCAATTTTGAATGGAAAAAAACGCATGACAATGGAGCGAGGCGGTCAAAATCAAGAAGAAATGGACATCAAATTTTTATTTATCAAAGGAAAAGCTCCTCGTGATGTGTTGAGTATTTCTCAGATTTGGCCTGTTTCATACCCGAATCATACCAGTATTTTGAGCAATAATAGCTATGAACCAAGGGATTTGGTTCTATCCGATGAAACAAAGGCGGCTAAAATCAAAACTGCCATCACTGGTCACGGTCAAGAAGGCGAATTTATACAACAAACGCACTACATTAATGTAAATGCTGGGCCTCGTGAATTGGAATGGAAAGTTTGGAAAGAGTGTGGTGACAATCCTATTTTTCCGCAAGGTGGCACTTGGATTTATGACCGTGCAGGCTGGTGTCCTGGCGCAGCTACGGATATAAAAGAGCTTGACATTACCAAAATCATTGCAGCAAACAAAGCAATTTCTGTTGATTATGGCATCAATGGCGCATCAGGTGATTCTCGCTATATCGTTAATAGTCAATTGGTTACGTACAGTAATCCGAATTTTAAAAACGATGCCGCAGTGACAAAAATCATTCGTCCAACGACTGAAACCGAGCATGGGCGTTTTAACCCAGCTTGTATGAATCCTGAAATTGAAATTAAAAATACAGGTGAGAACGCTCTTACCTCTTTGACGATTATGTATGGTGTAAAAGGCTCAACACAAAACGTTTATGAGTGGAAAGGAAATTTATTGTTTTTAGAATCGGCTCGTGTAATTTTGCCTTCGTTTGCTTTGTCAGATTGGTCAAAAAGCAATATTTTTACCGTAAATGTTTCCTCTCCTAACGGGAAAACAGATGAGTATTCCAATAATAACGCTTTACAAAGTGCTTTTTCGCAAGTAAAAAACTGGAATTCGTCAATCATAATTTCCATGAGAACCAATGCCGCACCAACCGAAACATCTTGGGCTTTAACAGATGCCGCTGGTACAGTGATTCGCTCTCGTAAAAACGGTTTGGTTGCCAACACTACGTATTTAGATACCATCAAAAACCTAAATGGCTGTTACCAATGGAAAATCTCTGACACAGGCGACGATGGCATTAGCTTCTGGGCAAATAGCGATGGAAATGGCAACATTGGCATCAGAAATTTGGGCGGTCCACTGACCAATCTACAACCTGATTTTGGACGTGAAGTCAATTACCAATTTACAGCTGGCAGCATCGTTTCGACCAATGAAGAACTGGCGTATAGTCCTGAGTTATTGGTTTATCCGAATCCAACGTTGGGCAATTTTACGGTTCAATTGGAAGGAATTCGAGAAGAATCTCAGCTAAATGTCATTGATTTACAAGGAAAAATCATTTTTTCTCAAAAAATAATGGCTGATGGCGAATGGCACAAAGAACTTCCTCTTGATTTATCTGATGCTCCTTCAGGCTTATATGTGATACAAATAAAAAGTGCAAAAACACTTGTTTCTCAACGGATTGTGAAGATAGGTTCTCGATAATTTCGATTAGATTTCAATAAAAAAAGCCACTATACTGTAAAAAATATAGTGACTTTTTTATTGAAAAACCCTACTTTTGACAAACAAATTTTTTGTAAAAAATCTGTTTATCTGCAAGGATTTTTATTAAAAAAACACCGTTTGAAATGCTGTTTGGCAATTCGATACGTTGATTCTCGTTGTATATTTTTTCCGTCAAAACCTGTCGTCCTTCCAATGAAAAAACCTCGATTTGCGTATTTTCAAAGCGCCCATTTTTACTGCGAATGTCAAAAAAAGGCAAATTATTTACACTTGGAAAAATAGTAAAATCAGCCGTATCAACTTCGTCTGCGCTCAGTGCTGTAGTCAGCATAGCCGTTCCATCAAAAGTAATGTCATACTGGGCTTCAGCACTTGTAAAATCATTCACGCAAATGTAATAGGTTTTACCAATTTCCATAGACAAGGCTTTTACAAAATTATCTTTTCCAGCACCACAACCAGAACTTTCTTCTGTATCTGTTGCGCCAAAATTCAAACCTGTTGGCCCCATACATGGACTTGGAAACTTCGAATCACCAGCTGCCACGCAGCGAATGATTGATTTTTCATTACAATTGCTTGATGTTTCAAAAACTAAAAAATCAATATCGTCTTCTTGTTTGGCAGGTGTAATGGTAAATATCAAACTGCCATTTTGGACGCAAGTCATTTTGAACCAACAAGATGACATTTCGACACTTTGACCACCTCCCAGTCCATTTGAAAAACAACTTGGGTCTGGAACTTCATTGGTATTCGCTCCAGCACCACCATTTTCTACTACAGTGAGTTTGTTTTTAGAAGTAACCGTGTAAGCACTATTGCAGTCTTTATAAGGCTTCGAATTAATTTGACTTATCGCATAAGTTGCTGATAGCCAAAAGATTAATGAAAATAAGAGTAGTTTTTTCATATATTATTTGCAACTTATTTTTCATCATAACAAGAATTCATAATGATGTTGTACGTTTTTTTAGATATGAGCGTTTTGGGATAAAAAATTGTATTGCTAATATAAGGCACAAGATTACTTATCATACTTTGGGAATCATAAGTAAGCATGAATGCTCTAATTACACTCCAAAGTTTTAAATTCATTTTGCCATTCAACCTGCCATTGTATAAACCTCTACGTTTGAGCTGTTTTTTAAGTAACTTAATTTGATTTTTTTCAGTTAAATTGATAAAATATGATTCTAATGAAACAGGACTCACTACTTCTCTCCATTCGCTCCAACCTCCTTTTTTAATTAAAAAAAGACTATCAAAAGCATCTTTATTGAAAACCTCGAAAACATCACAAGCGCAAGTTTTTATTAAAATCTTTTCATTTTCACCTACATCTGGCAACTCTTTATCATACAATCTATAAAGTTCTTTATTGCTTGCAGTCAAACATTTTTGAGCATAAGTATTTGTATAACAAGTAATTAGAAATAGAAATAAATATTTTTTCATACTAAAAAATTATTCACTATTCTATTAATTATTCGCATCTGCAATCCATTGTTCTCTTTCTACGGGCATTTGCCAAACGCAGCCATTGTTTTCAAGGCTGGTGAACATCGGAATCCATTCAGAAGGCCCTGCGGAAAGGGTCAGAATTTCGTGACGACGCATTTTTAAAATAATATCCAGTGGATTAATTGTTATTGGACAAGCCTCTACACAGGCGTTACAAGTTGTACAAGCGTGCAATTCTTCTGTTGTGATAAAATCATAAAGTGATTTTCCATCATCAAAATTATCTTTGTTCAATACGACACCTTCACCTCTTGCATCTTCTCTAATATATTGATTGTCAGCACTATCTATCTTCATTCCTATTTCTTCGGCTCTGTCACGAACATCCATCATAACCTTGCGAGGAGAAAGTTTTTTACCCGTCAAATTCGCTGGACAAGCTGCCGTGCAACGACCACATTCTGTACAAGAATAAGCATCCATGACGTTTTTCCAGCTCAAACCTGTTACATCATTTGCACCAAAATCAAAATTTTGTTCGCCTTCGCTTGGCGCAATTTCCACCAAACCCAACATGGATTTCACCTCGTTCATAATTTGAGGCATATTTTCCATTTGTCCTTTTTGTGAAAGTTTGCTAAAATAAACGTTTGGAAATGCCAAAAACACGTGTAAATGCTTTGAAATTGGCAAGTAATTCATAAAAACAAAAACCATCAAAATGTGCATCCACCAACCTGCTCGCTCAATGATGTGCAAAGTCCCTTCGCTCATTCCGCCAAAAAACGCAGGGCCAAAAATCGAACTCAACCAAACATTAACTGGCGGATAATGGTTAGGGTCAATTTTTTGCAACAAATAATCTGCGCCATTCATGCTAAAAATCGCTACGACCAAAAGGATCTCAAAAAATAAAATCAAATTCGCATCACGAGTTGGCCAGCCTTCGAGTTCAGGTTTTTTGAAACGGGCAATGTTCATAATGTTTCTTCTGTATAAAAAAACAAAAGTCGCCACCAATGCCAAAAACGATAATATCTCTATAGTATTGATAATCAAAGGATAAAGAAAACCAATTTTATTGGCAAAAAAGCGATGAACTCCAAAAATTCCATCTATTAGCACTTCTATCAACTCTACTTGAGTGAATAAAAACGCAACATAAATAAACAGGTGAAAAACAGCAGGAATCCAATTTTTGAACATTTTTTTCTGTCCAAAAGCAATTAAAGCAACATTTTTCCAGCGTTCCGCTGAATCGCCACTAATTTCTTCGTCTTTTCCTAATAAAATATTGCGACGAAGGCGCATAATTTGTTTGTAAAATAAACCAAAGGCGGTACTCGCCACTAAAATAAAAATTAATTGCTGCATTGTTATATTTTTTTAATAAACAAAGGTATGGTATTTTTTTGAAATAAAAAAACTATCGCCTAGGAATTGCTTGAATCAATCTCTTCGTATAATCACTTTTAGGATTTAGATAAACTTCATCAGCAGTACCAATTTCTTCGATTTTGCCTTTATTCATCACCATCATTCGGTCAGACATGAGTTTTACAACACTCAAATCATGCGAAATAAAGATATAGGTCAAGTCAAATTGTTCACGAAGCTCCATCAAAAGATTCAGTACTTGAGCTTGAACGCTAACATCGAGCGCAGAAACACATTCGTCACAAATCACGAATTTTGGTTCGAGTGAAAGCGTCCGAGCGATGACGATACGCTGTCGCTGCCCACCAGAAAACTCATGCGGATAACGGTCATAATGCTTTGCTTCCAAACCAACCGTTTCTAACAGATGAACGACTCGCTCTTTGCGTATTTTGTCATTTTCAAAAAGCCGATGGACTTGCATAGGTTCTATAATCGCATTGCCAACGGTCATTCGGGGATTCAAAGACGAATAAGGATCTTGAAAAATAATGCCAATTTCTTTGCGCAAAGGACGCATTTGAGCATCTGTAAGCATAACCAATTCTTGATTCTTGTACAAAATTGAGCCAGAAGTAGCTTTGTTGAGCTGTAATAAAGTGCGACTAAGCGTTGTTTTTCCGCAACCACTTTCTCCAACCAAACCTAAGGTTTCGCCTTTAAAAACATCAAACGAAATATCATCTACGGCTTTGACAAAATCGGTTGCTTTACCAAACCAATTTTTTTTAATAGGAAAATACGTTTTAAGGTTGCTTACTTTCAATAATGGTTCTTGCGCCAAAATACGCTGCAAACGGAACTGCGTTTCTTCGGGTTTTACTTTATATTGGTCAATCAAATCACTGATAACGTGTTGTTTTTCAATGATTTGCACACCGTTTTCTGTATTCTTCACCTCCATAAAATCCGCTACAACAGGCAATCGCTTCAAACGGTATTCCAAAGGTGGACGACACGCCAAAAGTCCTTTAGTATAAGGATGTTTTGGATTTTTAAAAATATCATCGACACTACCCTGCTCGACAATCTGCCCTTTGTACATCACCAAAACCCTATCGGCAACTTCCGAAATAACGCCCAAATCATGTGTAATAAAAACAATCGAAGCGTCAATCTCTGATTTCAAATCGTTCATCAAACTCAAAATCGTTTTTTGAACGGTTACATCAAGAGCCGTAGTTGGTTCGTCGGCAATCAGAATATCTGGCTTGCAAGACATCGCCATAGCAATCATAATCCGTTGTTTTTGTCCGCCAGAAAGCTCATGCGGATAGGCAAGATAAGCTCGCTCAGGGTCAGGCAATTTTACTTTTTCAAAAAGAGATAAGGTTTCTTTTTTTGCTTCTGATTTTGACAATTTTTTATGTAAAATCAATGCTTCATCTACTTGCTCGCCACAGCGCATGACAGGATTCAAAGAAGTCATTGGTTCTTGAAAAATCATCGCAATATCGTTTCCTCGAAGTTTTTGTAATGCTTTTTCTTCTAATTCCAAAATGCTAATAGCTTGATTATCAGCAGTATAATAAGTAATTGAGCCAGCTACAATTTTTCCAGGAGGAGAAGGAATTAGCCGCATAATAGACAAAGATGTTACTGATTTTCCCGAACCAGATTCTCCAACGATGCCCAGTGTTTCACCTCTAAAAAGGTCAAAGCTGATG
The DNA here is from genome assembly GCA_043777755.1 of Saprospiraceae bacterium. Classification (GTDB taxonomy): domain Bacteria; phylum Bacteroidota; class Bacteroidia; order Chitinophagales; family Saprospiraceae; genus CANHEE01. The sequence continues at coordinate 2,046 of JAYWHK010000217.1, read as the reverse complement.
CCTTTGATGGCTTCTATCTCTCCTTCCTCAATGGCGAAATTGATCCGTAAATCTTTAACTTCTAATAGTTTTTGTTGCGACATATACACAGCGGATATTGGTTATTGGATATTTAAGATATTGCAAATGCTTAATATTCAATATTTTGCATAAATTCAAAATACCAAAACCACTTTCTGTTGTATAAATAGTCTTGATAATTCTTAATTTAGTGCAAACTTACTATATTTTTTTAAAATAATAAGGTTCTTTCAAAATTTTTGTGCAACTGTAGGGGCGACTTTAGTCGCACATCATACGTAGAAAAGCGTAGCGTGTGCGACTAAAGTCCAATGTCATTTCCCTAAGAGAAAGACATAAGTATTAGACATATATAGTTTTAATGTATGATAGCCTATACCGTTTTAATGTATTTTTAAATAGTAAAAAATTTGATTTAAAACAAGTAAAATATTGATAATCAATTATTTAAAAAACAAAAAATTATCTATTGGAAAAAAAATAGTGCTTGAACATAGCTTATTCGCTGTATTGTAAAGGCGACTTTCCCCAAGGGACTCCTTTGGTAGTAGTCGCACCTCCTACGCTTGCCAACGTAGCGTGTGCGACTAAAGTCGCCCCTACAGGTTTTAAAAAAGCCAATTATTTTTCATCGTTTTTTTCAAGTAAAAAATAGAATTTTTCAAGAATTTTATAGAAAAATACTTATTTTTGCAATTCTTTAGAAACTAACAAGCATATTTTGTTTGTTTCTAAGTATTTATATCTAAGTACTCGGGCTAAATTACTTAAAACTATTTTTTCAGTCGATTGCTCAAAAAGCGATAAATAACTTTCTCCGAAGGAGTCCTTTGGACCTTACAGTCAGCTATTTACCACTTTTTTCTCAACGACAAAATAGTTATAAATAATTTTTAACGCCTACTTAGGTCGTTAAGCGGACACTTTTGTTTTCCTTTTGCGTATGCTTAATTTTGCTAAATAAAAATTCTCTTTGGCGGTCATTAGTTCTTTGTCTTCTGGTGTTTTGTCTGTGTAGCCGCAAAGGTGCATTGCGCCGTGAATCATTACTCTATGTAGTTCGTTTTCTGTTGTAACACCTTGATTAACAGCGTTTTCTGTAATTCTATCTATGCTAACAAAAATATCGCCTTCGATGCGTTTTTCTGAATAAGGAAAAGTAATAACATCAGTATAGTCGTCGTGTTCGAGGTGTTCCATATTTATTTTATGCAAATACTCGTCTGAACAAAAAATATAACTGATGCCATGAAAAGTTTTATTTTCATTTTTTACAGCCTTCTCAATCCACGTAGCGATAGTTTGCTTATTGAGCATTTTGAAGTCTATATCTTCCGCAAAATAATTGATACCTTCGGGTGTTAGTTCCTCATCAAAATCTTCAATCTTAGGAAAATCTAAATTCATGTTTTAGTTTTAATTTTGTAACGAAAATTATTTTAAGCCAGCTTTGTCTTTACCTTCGTCGCTTAGTGCAAAACTACGGGTCATTATTTTTATAAATGAAACTCTACGAAAACGCAAGGCAGACCAATCTTCGTCAATCGCAACTGCTCGAACAGGCTCAAATCCTAATTTGCCTAAAAGTTTCCAACCTGTATCTCGATTAAATTCGCATTTGTACTTTTTAGAACTTTGTTTCGGATAAGCAAACCAAATCACAACATCGCCTTCTGATTGTTTTTCAAAAATTGCTGTATTTTGCTCTATTTCATCTTGTTTTGTTGCAAAAAAAAGTACAAATTCGATTTTTTCGTCTTCGTTCAAAGTTGTTTTTACATCACAATAAGTTTTCATATCTGTTATTTCAGCTTGAAAACTTGCAGGTGAATTTAGAATATGAATTACTTCTTGTGTCTTGAAGTTTAATTTTTTAAATAAAACATTCATTTTTTGAATTTACGCTTTATCGCTTTCACGGTTTGCCAACATATCAAAAATAGCTGGATTCATACCCATATTACTAAAACCGCCATCGTGGAAAAGGTTTTGCATAGTCACAAAACGGGTCAAATCACTAAACAT
>JAYWHK010000216.1:0-22714 GCA_043777755.1 Saprospiraceae bacterium | reverse complement strand
ATACTGTTTCTTGCATAATTTTTTCGTTTGATAACTCAAAATTACGCTTTTTTTATGATTTCGTTGCACTTACATTTTTCGTGCCGCTCAATAGTGGTTTGTAATCGTAGCATGAACAATTTAACATTTTAACAATTTAACATTACAACAATCATATTCGTACTCTCGGATCCATAAAAGCATATAAAACGTCTGCTAAAATATTGATAACAATAAAAATACAAGCGGTAAAAAGAACAGAACCCAAAATCACTGGAATATCGAAATTCAGTAAGGCATTTACGGTGACTTCACCCAAACCTTTGTAACTGAAAACACTTTCTATAAAAAATGCACCTGTCAGAAGTGCTGCAAACCAACCAGAAATCGCTGTAATAACGGGATTCAAAGCATTGCGCAAAGCGTGTTTGAAAACGGTTGTCCAATAGGAAACGCCTTTTGCCTTTGCTGTACGAATGTAATCCTGCGAAAGTACGTCGAGCATCGTGGAACGGGTCAAAAGCGTGATAATCGCCACGGGTCGCAAACCAAGCGCAACCGCAGGAAGGATAAGATTTTTCCAAACGATGCGCTCGTTTCCAAAATCATCAAGTTCAAAAATAGAGCCTTGAATGTTCAGCCCTGTCCAATCGCCCAGCCAATACCCAAAAATTAAGGCGAAGAAAATTGCCGCCACATAGCTCGGCAGTGAATAACCAAAAATAGAAACAACAGTGGTCAAATTGTCCACCCAAGAGTTTTGTCGAAGCGATGCCATCACACCCAAAAGAATCCCTAAAATACTTGCAAAAGTAATCGCCACCAATGCTAATAATGCTGTTTTGGGAATCGCATCGCCCAAAATCTTGCTCACTTTTCGTCCACTTTGATAGCTTTCTCTCATATAAGGGGCTTTCAAAACCAAGCAATTTTCTCCTAAATCAATGATTTTTAAATAATTGTATTTTTCTTTAGAAGAAGGGTAGTTCCCATAAATAGAAATCGGAGAAATATCATTCAAGTATTTTTGCAACTGTACATAAAGTGGTTGGTCTAATCCCAATTCACTTTTTTTAGCTTTGACCGTAGCGGAATCGGAACGTTGCCCGAAAGTCAGGCGAGTAGGATCAACAGGTGCTAAATAAATGATAGAACTGACCGTTAATGCGACCAAAATTAAGACCAAAATGCCATAAGAAAATTTTCTTGCTAAATATTTTATCATTTTTTTAGGACTTGTATAAAATTTGGCATAAATTTGTTTATAATTGCATTATATTTCATAAAAATGCAATTTTTAAAGGATTAAGTTTTTGAGTTGTAGTATTTTTGACTCAAAGACTTACTACATTATTCTAAAAGTTTGCTATTGTTTATAATTGTTGTATTGTTTTGGTTTTCAATTAGTTAGAACCATTTCAAACCATTTCAAACATTAAATAACTAAAAAAACAATGTACTTATGTCGCACAAAACTAATTAATTTTATTATCAAAACTAAAAAAAAATTTCACAATGGCAAAAAATCAAATTTCCAGACCAGCAAAACCAGCAGCTGTCACTCCTCAAGTAACTGAACAAGATAAAAAAGATGCCAACAGTTTTTTTAAATGGATGATTGGTATTACAGGATTGCTCATACTTTTGATGTACTATATGTTCACGAAAGTGATGTAAATATAGACAACGGATATTGGTTATTAAGTTGAATATTGGGTTATACTGTAACGCATTTTACCCTTAGAAACGAAAACATAGCAAATCTACAGCACTTTGTCATCTTCAACCGTAAAGGTTGAAGAACCAGATAAGAGGTTCTCTCTAAGTTTACACTTACAGCAAACACTTATTTCGAGTTCTTTTCGCTATCGCTCAAAGATGACAAAGTGCTGTAGATTCTCTAAAATCCATTTTTACTAAAAGGGTAAAACCTAATGCAGATGAGTATAGCACAACGAACTTTTTTATTTACAAAATTTTAAAATTTTATTCATCAAAGGTTTCAAAGCATCTGGTGAATCGTAATTGTCAAAAGTTGAAGATTGGTACGTTTTACGATGTGCTTTAATCACAAAATTTGAAGACTTTGCGCCATCATGATGACTTGCATTGCTTGGTGCAGGTAATTCTCCTATTTTTTTCAAATCAATCTGCTGAACAACATAACGCAACTGCTGCCATTGCTTTGGAGAAATTTTTATTGTTTTGGTGTTGTTTTCGATACCCGTTTTTTGGCGAACTATTTTATTTCGACTTACAGTTATCAATTCTTGCGAACCACGGGTTGTAGAAGTGAACTCGATTTTTTGTAAACCAACTTTTTTGGCTTGAATTTGCGAAAAAACAGTGTTGGAAAATAAAAATAAAAAAGTAAATAATAAAGTTATTTTTTTTAAGATACTCATAATCAAAGGTTTAAAATATTTTTCATGATTAAAAACGCAAAGTTAGTTTTTTTATTGGTTTTTTTATTAAAAAAAATTTACCTTTGTGGAACTAAACACTTCATCTCAATGTTAAAGTGTTTGATTGTTGAAAATTAGACTTTGAATTGTATTGGTTTTAACTTTTACATTTCGATTTTTACATTTTAACTTTATCTGGGGTCGAAAGGAATCGACGGGTAAGTTACGATCTTTGAATAAGCATGTCGGGCTATGATGCTAACTCCCGTTAAACGTTTCATCAAAATTCTAATTGGCAACTATCAGTTCGCCATGGCTGCGTAATCTAATCAGATTATAAACGCCATTGTGCCGTGCGCTTGATGCCTTCTACACAGCACGCCGCGCATAACCAAACCCGAAGGATAGGTGAGAGTGAGGTCTCGGGCTTCAACCGAAATTCAGAGAATAAGGCAAGGACATGGGCTTAGCAGTTGCGCCTAACCCTTGCTCGAAAAACCAAAGCAAAGGCTAAACATGTAGAAAGTTCCTAGGCGCTTTCGCCGGACGCGAGTTCGAATCTCGCCGGCTCCACAAGCAAAAAATAAAAACCTATCAGTGCAAACTGATAGGTTTTTTATTCTAAAATTCATTCTTTATTGTAGAAAAATGAAAAAGTCACAACGGAATACTCCATTGTGACTTTCTACTTTTACCCCTTTCTAATTCTATGAATCATACTCATGGTCAAGCCAAACATCATCAGAATTGTACCTATCCAAAAATAATTGATGCCAGGAAACTCAATCGCTTGAAGTACGATATAATCGGAACGCCCAACTTTTTCAGCAATCAAAACAGGAATTTCTTGTTTTTCACTTTGTGCCACTTGGACAGTTGCTACGCCAGTTTCGGGGTTGATGCCTACAAATTTAGTATGTAGTCCCATCGCAATCGCTTCGTCTTTTAGTGAGAAAGGTTTGCCGTCACGAATCACAAAAAGTGGTTTTACTTGTGCTTTTATCCCTTTTTTATTTGTTATTTCTAAGACAGCATTTACGCCAATATCTTCTTTTTGTGCTGTATAATTTGGATGTTTTGCACTTTTGTCAAAGTCCAACAATTTGATTTTCAAACCGTTGTATTCAACTTCTTGACCACGTTGAAGCTGTAATGGAACATATTTGAGCTGTTCTTCGTCCACCAAAACACTTTCAAAAATCTGTTCTGGCAATTTTACTTTCACTTGTAATTGCCCCAGTTGTGCGGGATAATTATAGACTTCATTTTCTCGTAAAACAATAATCGGTTCTGCCAAAAAAGTAGTGTCACTTTCCAAAGTTCTGACCGCCAGCTTCATACCAACAGCAATGTCATTGCTTTCTTGGTGGTACTCTTTATTGACAGGATTTAACGCAACTTCTTGAATAACAGCATAATAGGATTTTGTGAAAATCGTATCACCAACTTTTGCATTGTACATAATGTACTTAACGCTGTCTTCCATTTGTTTGCGGTATTCAGGATCCATATCCGCTTTTGGTAAGGAAGAAACGTGCGTAAAAATATCTTTGTTCCAATAATGTTTCGTTGCGGGATTCGATGCGGCTATTTTTGTGAATGTTTTATCGTATAAAATATTAGGCGTTAAGTTAAATTCTTCTTGAATTTGACCTTTGCTGTCACGTTTTTTATAATTTACCAAAAATTGTCTTGTAAAATCCCAAGTCGTGTCTTTTAGATATGTCACCTCATAACCTGACATGGTCATAGGCGCATCTTTCATCAAAAGAATATTTTTCTGATAAAAATCCTTATCGCCACCTTCAATCAATCCATCTTGTGCAAAAGGGTTGTTGGAGATAAACAATTTATTCAAACCAGAAGCCATTGTTCCAACAATCATCAAACCAAAACCCAAATGCGAAACGGCAGAACCAGCTGCTTTCAGGTTATTTTTCATGAAAAATAAAATATAATCGCCATTGGAAATTGTCGTAAAAATTCCTGCAAACAACAACAATACATATTGCCAAGCATTTGCATTAATCCATTGCGTTCCCAAAAATGTCATAATTGCTGTTAAAACACTTGCGATTCCGAGGTGGATTGCTATTTTTTTGCCATGAGATGCGAAGCTAAATTCTTTGTAACGAAGCCACATTGCTGTTCCTGAGAGCAAGCACATAAACACTGCAATCCAAAGTTGGTACTTGTTGTAATGGGCTACGACATCAACTGGTGGTGACAAATTTAGTGGTTTTCCAATCGCTTCTGATACCTTATTGTAAACAGGAATCGAAGTGGTAAAAGTTATCAATACCGCTGAAAAAGCCAAAACCAATGTTCCGATAAACATCCAAAACTCACGGCTACTTACTTCTTCTTCTTTTTCGACAGTAGGAATTTCTTTACTTCTCCAAAAAAACATTCCCAAACCAAGCAATGTGAACGTAGCGATGAACGCTACCAATTGCCATTCCAAGCCCATTTCGGTAAAAGCATGAACAGAAGTATCTCCTAAAATACCACTTCGTGTCAAAAAAGTTGAATAAACAATCATCACGAAGCTCAATATGTAGAAAATATAGGTACTTTTAATGGCATTGTCAGTATTTCGAGCAATCAAATTGGTGTGAATGCCTGCAACCATAATAATCCAAGGCACAAGCGACATATTTTCGACAGGATCCCAAGCCCAATAACCGCCAAAACTCAATGCTTCATAAGCCCATGCGCCACCCATCAAAATACCAGTTCCCAAGATTGCCCCAGAAAACAAAGCCCATTGTAAGGTTGGTTTGAGCCATTCACGGTGTTTGCGTTGCCATAATGCTGCGATTGCAAAGCAAAACGGGATGGAAGTAGATGCAAAACCCAAGAAAAGTGTTGGTGGATGTATCGTCATCCAATAGTTTTGAAGCAAAGGATTCAAGCCATTTCCCTTGATTTTGCTGACGTAATCGGCTTTTTGAAACAATGGAATGTCCATTACATCACGCAACAAAAGCAAAGGATTTGAGCCAATTTTGAACTCTGCAAAACCCAAATTGACATAAACGCCTAAGACCATACTCAGGATGAAAACTTGAATCAAAGAAAGTGTTGTCAAAACAGAACTTTCCCAAAGCCTTGATTTCCAGATGATTATATAGCCTAAAATGACGTGCCAAAACATCCAAAGCGTAAAACTGCCTTCTTGCCCTTCCCAAAATGCAGCAAAAATATACTCAAACGGAAGTTCGTCCGAAACGTGCTGTTGCGCATATTGGTACTCGTACATTTTGTACGTCATCACATAAAACATACAAGCGGCAGCTGTAAAGATACCGATTCCATGTGCAATAAACGCCCAACGCCCAATGCGTTGCCAGCTTTCATCGTTTTTTTGTGTTGCTAAAAAATAAGAAACAGTCGCCAAAACGGCTGCTACAAAAGCCATCAAAATGGCAAATTGCCCAATTTGTCCAGGCAAAAGATGTTCTCCGATATATTGCATATTATATTTGCTTTTCGCTCTTTATATAAATTTCTTCGTCTTTGTACTTACTTGGACATTTCATTAGCATTTCGGAAGCGACAAACTCGTCACCTTTCATGCTACCTGTCAAAACGATTTGCTCAGAACGTTCAAATTCTTGTGGTTTTGCAGCCAAAAGAATGACTTTTTTCTCTGCGCCTTTGCTATCTTTCATAAAAAAAGTGAAAGCACTGGCATCTTTTTCGGGATTATAATCAATTGGTTTGTCTTTACACAATTGACCAACGACCTTCACTTTTTGCTCACTGCGTGCGGCATCTGCAAAAGAAGCGTACTCTGAAAAATCTTTTCCAGCAAAAGTCAAAAGCCCAATCGCTATGACAATGATGATGATTCCTATGATGTGCGTTTTTTTCATGTCAAAATTTTTTATAAGTGAAATAATTTTTTGCAAAAATAAGTATTTTAGTTGGATTCTAATATGATTCGTGTTCTTATTTAGCGTGTTTCTATATAAGACGCTTTTTTTTGACAGAAAGTTGAAGAATCAGATAAATTAACGTTTGGTATAGAAACATTTGAGGTTACAAATATGTTGCTTACCTTTGTCGTAAAAGTAAACAATTATTTTATTTTTGAATAAACGTAAAACTTAGAGGTGTAGGTAAAATGAGCTTTAGCTCGTTGAAAAATTGTACATTCTAATGTTGAAACGGCAAAATACGTTCTGTCACGAGCTAAAGCTCATGCTACCTAAGTTTTTACGAATAAACAATACAAATAATAACAATGAAAAAAGACATACAAAATACAGATGATGTGGAATTATTAATCCGCACATTTTATGCAAAATTATTAAAAGACCAATTGCTTGCGCCACATTTTGAAGGCATAGATTTTGAAAATCACTTGCCAAGAATGTTCGCTTTTTGGAATTTTCTCCTTTTAGGACAAGAAGGCATCACTGGAAATGTTTTTGATAGGCACAAAAAACTTGATATTGGCGGCAAGGAGTTTGACCGTTGGTTGGCTTATTTTAACGCTACGATTGATTCTCTTTTTGAAGGAGAAATTACCGAAAAGGCAAAGAATCAAGCCGCTTTGCTTGGATTTACCTTTAATCAGAAAATGAGTCACTTGAAATTGGGAAAATACGCAGAATAAAAAATGACCACGTTTTGAGGAACGTGGTCATTTTTTTGTTATTCTAAAATATTCAAACGGATTTTCAACATTTCAATTTTTTCGTTAAGCCACTCAGATTCGGCAACCGCAATAGTTTGTATATTCATTTTATTCTGCCAATCTTTTATTTGATTCATTTTTTTCTGAATCTCTTTATTTTCATCAATGAAACGTTTTATTTTATCGTATTGATTTGGTATAGGATTATTATTTATTTCAATAAGGCGAATCAAAATATGGTAAAAATTTAGAAAACGTTCTTTTGATTTTGGAGTTAGCGTTTCATCTTTATCAACTTTTCTTCTAAATGCTTTCAATCTGAATTCACAAAACTCAAAATCTTTCAATTCAAAAGCAATTTTTATATCCAATTGATATACTTGTAAAATGATATAAATGTCTTCAAAAAGTGCATTAAGTGTATCAGAAGTGTTTTTTCTCAAAAAGTCATCAGCTTTTTTGACATCACCTTGTGCAAAATACAATTGTGCTGCATGATAATCATAGTGAGCATCTTGGTTGTCAGTTGTAACCATTTTCGGTCTTTTTTTCAAAAAATTAGAAATGTATTCAAACTCTTTGAGGTAAATAGCGATGCGAACAAAGGAATTGACGGTAGCAGGCAAAAGCCCACCATTATACAAAAGAATGCCTTTCTCCAGATGTATTTTATAAAACTCAAAAGCCGTATTCAAATAAGTTTTATCTTGTGTAGTATTAAACAGTTGTATATTATGGTTGCGTACAATTGTCCATAAACTAGCCTGGTCCAAAGTATGAAAAGTATTAATGTTCTCTTTTAAGGTGCTTTCTAACATTTGATACATTTTCCCTTTTTCATCTAAATCAGTGCTTATATATGTTTGGTAAGCAATCCAATAAGTATCAATTAGTTTAGTAATATTACTTTTTTCTAATGCTTTGTTTTGAGTGATTAATTTAAGTGTTGTTTCTATTTGTTCTTTATCTGCAATTTTCGGAATTTCAATATTTACTAAGTTTTTTTGTGCTTGAATTTTAACGGCAAACTCCATCTGATACGTAGCAAAAAGTTGATGAATAGCTTCTACAACGTTGATTAAGTTGATGTCAGTATCAGTACGGTTGTAAAAAGCATTGAACTCGTAGGCTTCGTATTCTATCAAAAAATTAAAATAAGCTGTTTGTCTGCCAATTTTTTCTTGTTGAATATTTATACGTAGTTTTTTTAGTAGATCTAAAAATTCTTTTGTAAAATCATTCAATCTGAAAAATTTTAGCAAAGCTAGTTCTTTTGGATAATCCCCATTTGAAATGGCTGCCTCTATCCATAAAAACTGTTTGAATAATTGATTCAAATTACTTAATAAAATATCAATTGTTGCTACTTTAAATACCTTTTGTTTATCGTAGAGAAAGTAATGCAGCTTCTCTTTGTCAAACGAGTTTTGTTTTTTGTCAATAAATTGATAGATAAAAAGTAAAGTGTTTTCAAAATCAGATTTACTAAAATTTTTAAACGAATGGTTGAAATAAGGTGATTGTACAAAACGAAGAAAGTTTTCTTTTTCTTCCATTGACAAAAATTTAAGGTAAGTAATTATTTTAGGAGCAACTAACATATCTGTATCTAAAAAATGTAAAAAAAATGTAATTTGGTTTAATGTACTAACATATTACCTTTACATCAAAGTTTAAAAATTATTTCTTTAATAAAATAAAAATCTTTACTATGACTAAGTTCATCAAAAATTCAATCTTCACATTTATTCTACTTTTAAGCACTTTTTTAGCATATTCGCAGGTAACTAATATGAATGTTACTGTAAGCACTTCAAATGCAACAGCTACCATAAAATGGAGTTTAGTTCCGACAGCAACACTTTACAACGTTGCAATTACAGATTTGATTAGTAGCAAAGTCGTGTTTAGCCAAAACTACAACAATCCAACAGCAATAGCAACTGTAAAATTAGCAGGAGGGTCTTACAAGGTAAAAGTAACCCCTTACAAGAATTTAGTACCAATTCTAAATGTAACTTTTAGTGAAAGGACTTTTAGCATAATCATTGACGAAGTCGTTTTTAAAACAACACCTACGGATGATTGTCCAGCTTGTGGTTTGACCCAATACCCATTAACATCGGATCCAATTCGACTTTCTTCTTATTCAGGAAAAACAACCAACCACAATCTTGTTTTAAGCAATGGATCAACAACCACGATAAAATTAAAGATAGCGATCGCAAAATTTTGTAGCTACAGAAATACTTGTACTATTAATTCATGTTCAAGCAGCTATCCTCCTCAGGGTAATTCGATTTCTATTAATGGTTTCACTATTACTATAAGTTCTGTTGATTTTACAGACCCAAGCAAAGCTTTATTATATATTTCAGGACCAAATGGAACAAAATACAGTTTAGTTAGTACTTCTACTCCAACTGATTGTAGCTTTCCTACAGCACCACAAGATAGCAAGGTTCAAGCCTACTCACCAGATGTATTATATTTGGAGAAAAATATAGAAGAAGTTGCAAGTGAACCAAGCGAAGTAGTTAAAAATACAGTAGTTTCTCCTAATCCTTTTACTGAAACGCTAAATATCAACTACGCTAATAATGTTATTGATAACAATTTGAACCTCTATATCTTCAATATTCAAGGACAATTAATCAAGTCTGCTCAAGAAAATAACCTTTCTCTTGGAGAAAACAATATAACATTCGATATGCAAGATACGCCCAAAGGTCTGTATTTCCTAAAAGTAACAGATACTCAAAATACTCAAAAAATATTCAAATTAACTAAAATGTAACAGGCAAAGGTATACTTTATTTTGAATAATTATTCCTTTTTCTTCAAAAAATGTAATTCAAAATAAATGATTCAAAACGATTGAGTGAGAACTCAATCGTTTTTTTTGTGTGATATAAAAAATAAAATTTTTGTATATAATAAATTGATATTCAATAACTTGTCTAAAAAAAATAAAAAAAGTGTAATTTTTTCTGAACGTTTGCACTCGTAAATTTGCACCATCAAATTGAAAGAAGAATAGCTGCAGTACTTCAACTTTTACATTTGATATAAACTAAAAAAAACGAGTAGCATACTCGAAATATGCTACTCGTAAATTCTTAAAACCCTATAAAATTAATAATCGTTTCTAAACAATTTTATTTTACATTTAAAAATTTTAAAAACATGACAAAGTTAAAAATTTTCTCTCAGATTGTCAATTTTTTGGCATTTTTTATTTTTTCAGCATTTACATTAAGCGCAAATACAGTAACCGTTCAAACGGCTGCTGGTGGCAATTGGCTGAGTAGTGGAACAGTTACAACTGGCTGGAATAATGTTGGATACAGTACTACGGGCTGGGTGACTCCATCACTTGCTACTACTTGCAATGATACACAAGTAGGTATGTTACCAGGTGTTCCTAAAGTTTGGGGTCCTACATCGGGTGGAGGTATAGGCGATAATCCTACTAAAACTATACCAGTTCCAACAACAACTTCATCTTCTACTTGTTACTTTCGATATGCTTTTAATCTTGATGGATTAACCAATGCAGCATTAAACCTTAATATTATTGGTGATGATTTTGTAAAAGTTTATTTGAATGGTGTACAGATAGGGGCAACAACGGACTGGACTAATCAAATCACCCTAACTTCTATTCAAAACCTAAAATGTGGTGCTAATGTATTAGCTTTTGAAGTGCAAGACGTTGGTGCATGTCATTATTTGGCTGTTTTTGGCTCAATGACGGGTAATTCAGGAACGGCTGTAATCAATGGTGTAACACCAGTTTGTGTAGGAACATCTACTACTCTATCAACCACAGGCGGTGGAACATATCTATGGAGTACAAATGCTACGTCATCTTCTATTACAGTAAGTCCTTCAACAGGTACTAACTATGCTGTAACAGTTACGACTCCAGCTGGATGTAAAATGATTGGAACAAAATTAATTAAGGTTAATGCAGCTCCATCTGTAACTATTGGTACATTTCCAACTGTCACTTGTAATAAATTTTCTCAACCCGTTGTTTCTCAAAGCCTAAGTGTTCCTTCAGCTTCTGGTTACACTTATTTGTGGAGTACTGGTAGTACAGCTCAAAATTTAGTCAATGCAATAAGTCCATCAAATCCTTTTTCAGTAACAGTAACAACTGCATTAGGTTGTAAAACTGTAAGGACTATTAGTTATACGAATCCTTGTTTGGCAAGTATAAATCCAAATAGTGGCAGTAATTCTAACATTGACAATAGCGATATTATATCTAAGCAAGAATTTAGAGTATTTCCTAACCCTATTAAAGATGAACTTAATATTCAATTGGACATCAAAGATTCTGAGGCAGGTGAAGTTATCCTTACTAATATGTTTGGTCGTATTATCGAAAGGCAAATAGCTACAGGAAGTACTATTCAACTTAATACTTCTCAACTTCCAAAAGGAATATATCTTGTTACTTTGATAAAAGATGGTGCTTTAATTTCTTCTCAAAAAGTAATTAAACAAGATTAATCATTTGTTTTACTAAAAAAAAAACAAAATCCCGAGTCCATCGTAAAGATAGATTCGGGATTTTTTAATATTCACGTCAGAAAGTGGTTTTGGGATTTTGCATTTATGCAAAATATTGAACACCAAGCGTTTGCAATATCTTCAATATCTAATAACCAATATCTGTTGTGTATATTCACGTTTGCAACGCTTAAACATTCAAACATTCAATCGCTTTAACATTCCCCTGATACGCTCCAAAATTTTTCCTATAAAAACGCATCAAATGAGTGAACTCTTTTTGGTTAAAATCTGGTAATTTGCTTAAAGTATCCGAGTTTTCAAAATTTAAAGCGTCAAAAAGCCTTAGTTTTTTCTGATTTTCTGATTTGTATTCACCACAAACATAAACAGGAACGGCTTCTACTTCTGCTAAAATCGTTTTTTCAATACCATTTTCAATGCCTTTTTGAATTTTTAATTTAAGATACACAGGTAAATGTCCCCAAGTGAAAATGTCATAAGCTATAAAATCACCCAAAGCATAAATGACAAAACCTTTCTTTTTTTCTTGTGTAAAAGGACAACGGAAATTATAGTTTTCCATCGGCTGAATGTTGTGTGCATGACCACCCAAAACAATGTCTATACCACATTCATCAAACAAACGATGGGTGTTTTTGATGACGTGTTCGCTTGGAAAAGCCTGATACGCATTGCCATAATGTACCGATGCTACAACAATATCTGCACCTCTGTTTTTTGCTAAAAGTGATTGGTTTTTAATGAGTTGTAGGTCGATGTTTGGTTTGTTTAATTCGATGTGGTTACACAAAAAAGCCTTTCCTTCTGGATTGGTTTTTTTGTTCATAGAATAGGTGTAAGCCAAAAAAGCAACCTTGATTCCGTTGCGTTCTAATATAGGAAAATCCTCTTGTTCTTTTCGATTTCTTGCTGTACCAACGTGTGCAATTTTTTTATTTTTCAAAAAAGCAATGTTTTCCAAAACACCGTCTTCGCCTTGGTCTAAGGAATGGTTGTTGGCTGTACTCAATACGTCAAAACCTTTGTAGCGTCGCTGTCCATTAAAAACATGGAACATTTCTTCATCGCCATTAAAATACATATCGTTCAACATCATTTCAGGAACATAAGATACTGGTTTTGAGGCTATTATCGGTGTTTCTAAATTGGCGAAAACCAAGTCTGCATCAAAAAAATGTTCTCCAATATCGTCCCAAAGCTCATCACAATACGCTGATTTTACCCATTCGTAGGGCATCAAATCACCTGCGGCAGTCAGCGTAATTTCAGAAGTTGGAAAAAATCCATCGGGAGCAAGCTCGGAAAATGATTGTTGTGAGAAATGACGTGAAGAAATACCGTTATTATCGTCGGTTTCGTGTGGAAGATAATAGTATTTGTACATAAAGTAAAATAAATCTTCCGAAGGAAACCTAAAATAACGTGCGTCTTCGTGATAGTTTTTGAGCGGCTGACTGAATTTTTTTCCATAGAAAAAATGAACAACCATGGAAATCATTCGCATCAAGCCAACAAGTGCTTTGCCCTTTGGCGAAAAGGCGTGGCAGGCTTTGATTTGCATATCGGTATAGTTTTATTGGAGCAAAGATATTAAATATTTTATATATTTAAAATAAATTAATATTTTTTCTTAGAAATTTTATTTCGGGTAATGTTGCGTTGCAAATCACATTTGAAAGTAATGACATCGGTACTGCGGAGCGCACGGTGTTTGGTTTTGCGACCTTGGACTCTGGCACGCCATTTTTGCCAATTTTTCAAGGTCATTTCTTGTCGCATGAGTTTAATTACGTTGGCTTCGACGATATTAAATTGGCTTTCGATAGCTTCAAAAGGGGTTCTATCTTCCCAAGCCATACCAATAATTCTGTCCACATCTATTTCTGAAAGGTTGTATTCTTCTCTAATTTTCATGTCAAAAAAAGATTAATTTTTTTATTCAACATTAAACACTTATTTTTGCAAAAAAGTTTAAATTTTGGAAAAGACAATTCAAGAATACAACGCCGCCCTTGCTACGTGCAAAGATATTTTCATGAAAAAAACCATTGATTATGGTACGGCTTGGCGTATTTTACGACCTTCTTCTATCACAGACCAGCTTTTTATCAAGGCTCGTCGGATTCGTAGCATTGAAGAAAAAGGTTCGCAACGGGTAGAGGATTCTATCCAAGACGAGTATCGTGGTTTGGTAAATTATAGTATTTTAGCGATTTTGCAATTGCTTATGCCCGACGATGCGCCTACGGAAATTCAGCCTTCGCTCGTCGAGCAGCTTTATGATGAGCAAGCAAACATCACAAAGGAATTGATGATTGCCAAAAACTCTGATTATGGTGAAGTTTGGCGTGAAATGCGGGTCAGTTCTATTACGGATTTGATTTTGCAAAAACTGTATCGCATCAAACAAATCGAAGATCATCAAGGAAAAACCTTGATTTCGGAAGGTTTAGATGCCAATTATCGTGATATTTTGAATTACGCTATTTTTTCTTTGATAAAAATAGGCGAAAATAGCAAGGGGAATCAGAAAGCAGGGTAAGTTCTTATTGTTATATTGTTAGAATGTTGAATTGTTCATGCGTAGTTTGCAGTCGTAGGATGAACACTTCAACATTCAAACATTTTAACATTCAAACACTTCATTTTTTATGTACATCACAAAATCGTCCATTACAAAACCGTTTCCGATGTCAAAAACAGCTGTTTTTTCGATTTTGAAACCCATTTTAAAATAGAAATTAATGGATTTGAAGTTGTGTTTATTGACCGTCAAACGGATTGTTTTTGGGTTTTCGAGCAGACGGAGTAGGGTAGTGAAGGTCTTTTCGCCCAAACCTTTTCCTCGTCCGTCAATGTAGAATTTGTGTAAAAAATAATCGCCTTTTTCTTTTTGACTAATACTCAAAAATCCTATCGCAACACCTTCATTTTCAATAAGATAGAAATTTTGTCCTTCGTTGATTTGTTCTGAAAGGCTTGCTGTTGAATAGAATTTATCCAGCATATAATCCACTTGTTCTTGCCCGATAAAAGGCACATAATGCTCATTCCAAATCTTATGCGCTAAGTGTTGGATTGTTGGAATATCAAAAATAGTGGCTAATTTTAGCATTTTACGAATTTTTTTATCACGAATTACACGAATTTTGAGAAAAATAGAACACTGATTGAACTGATTTTCACGATTAGTCAGGATTTTGCTATACGTAATCCTGATAAATCATAAAAATCAGTCCAATCAGTGTTCCAATCCCAGGATTTAAACTCTAAATGTTATGGCTGTTTTTTTATATCTTGCACTAACTGTTTCGTGAGATAACAATAAGTCATCTTGCTCGCTTTCTTCATAAGCGGCTTCAATTTCCGCTTTAATTTCGGCGGGTAGTGTATTCCACCAATCGCTATTTTCTTCTTTTGTCGTTTTTTGGACAAATTGCAAGATTTTATTTAGGGTCACTTCATTCTGTACATTTCCCAATGCTTCAAACAAAGTTCCTTTCAACTCCAATACATTCATCTTTCTTGAATTTTATACAAAGTTATGATTTTTTTTATAAAAAACAAAAAAAACAACCTACGATTTTGTCATAAGTTGTTTTTTATTATTCACTGTTCACTATTCACTGACTACTTCCCAACTTTATATCCTGCCATTGCAAAATACAAAATATACAAATAACAAGGAATCATCGTAACGCAAAAAGCGGCGGCATAACCCATACTTGGCAACAATGCGCCATAGATTTGAGGAACAATCGCTCCGCCTGCAATACCCATAATCAACAAAGCTGAACCCATTGCGGTATGCTTTCCCAAACCTGCGATGCCCAATGGAAAAATCGCTGGCCACATCACCGCATTGGCAAAACCCAAAGCCGCAATACAACTCACTGCCGTAGAACCTGTTGTGAAATATGCGCCCAAAGTCAGCACAATACCTAAAATAGTACAGTATTTCAACCAAGTTTCTTGCTGAATGTATTTTGGAATAATCGCCAAACTCACCAAATAACCAACCAACATCGAAATCAAGGTAAAGGAAGTAAAATACTTGGATTGGTCAAGTGAAAAACCTAAACTTTTGCCATAAGTACCAATGACATCACCTGCCATTACTTCTGCACCTACGTAAAAGAAAATTGCCAATGCGCCCAAAATCGCATACGGATAATCAAAAATGGAAGCACGAGAAACAATATTTTCGCCACTTTCGGCACTGTTTTCGCCAGAAATATCAGGCAATGGAGAACGTCGAATCCCTATCGCCAATAACAACAATACAGCGGTCAAAACTTGATACGGCAACACGATTCTTTGCGCCAATTCGTTGAGCAAAGCTTCTTTACGAACCAAATCAGCGGTATTTTGTATTTCGGCAGAAATCGCTTCCGAATTTCCCAACAGAACAGCTCCGAACACAATTGGTGCTAAAATACCTGCGAATTTGTTGAAAATACCCATAATACTGATGCGTTGCGCTGCCGATTCAATTGGTCCAAGGATAGAAACGTAAGGATTTACTGCCGTTTGCATCAGGGATAAACCCATGCCTTGAATGAAAAGCCCCACCAAAAACATTGGAAAACTGCGCATATTTGCCGCAGGAATGAACAAAATTGCGCCAACAGCCATAACTGTAAGCCCAATAGACATACCTTGTTTCATACCTGTTTTTTCTAAAATCTTAGAACTCGGAATTGCCAAGAAAAAATACGCCATGTAAAATGCAAATGTCACCAAAAAAGATTTGGCATCGCTGTCTAAGTTACACGTAAGTTTGAGGTAAGGAATCAGTGTTCCGTTGAGCCAAGTCACGAAACCAAAGATGAAAAATAAAATGCCGACCATCAAAAGAGCAGCTGAGTAGTTTTTGTTTTGTTGATTCATAATAAATTCTAAATTTGTTTATTCTAAATTCTAAATTCGTTTATTTTAAATTATTCATTATCAATTATTCGTAACTGTTTAGCGTTGAAAAAAATCGAAGATTTTTTATTTTTACCACAGAGAAACGGAGGTCACGGAGGCAAAAAAATTAGCTTTAGGCTAATTTTTTTATTAAACTCTGTGTTCTCCGCTTCTCCGTGGTAAAAAATTATAAAAGTGGTAAACAGTTACAATTATTCATTAATTACGGTACTTCTGTTTTTGCAATAATTTGCTGAATAATGTTTTCAGAATTGATGTTTTCGGCTTCGGCTTCGTAGCTCAAACCGATGCGGTGACGCAGCACTTCGTAACAAATCGCTCGAATATCGTCAGGAATAACGTAACCACGACGTTGCATATAAGCGTGTGCTTTTGCAGCGTGCGCCAAGCTAATACTTGCACGAGGCGAAGCGCCATATTCTATCAAAGGCTGTAAGGATTTTAAGCCATATTGTTCAGGTGTTCGTGTCGCTGTAACAATATTTAAAATGTATGATTCGATTTTTTCGTCCATATATACTTGTCTTACAGTGCGTTGCGCTTGTAAAACATCGTCTATGGAAGCGACATTTTTAATTTCTATATCATTGATTCCCTGTAAGTTACGACGAATAATTTCACGTTCTTCTTCTTTTTGTGGATAGCCAACTTTTACTTTGAAAAGGAAACGGTCTGTCTGAGCTTCTGGCAAAGGATACGTACCTTCTTGTTCGATTGGGTTTTGTGTAGCCAATACCAAAAAGAGTTTTTCCATTTTAAAAGTATCATTTCCGATGGTTACTTGGCGTTCTTGCATGGCTTCGAGGAGCGCACTTTGTACTTTGGCTGGCGCACGATTTATCTCATCTGCCAAAATCAAATTGGAGAAAATGGGGCCTTGGCGAACCGTAAAATCATTTTTTGTAGGGTTGTAAATCATCGTTCCCGTAACATCAGCGGGCAACAAATCGGGCGTAAATTGAATACGGCTAAAATCTGCACTGATGGCTTGCGATAGCGTTTTGATGGCTAATGTTTTTGCTAAACCAGGCAAACCTTCCAACAATACATGACCGCCACAAAGCATTCCGAGCAGTAGTTTTTCAACCAAATCCCGTTGTCCAACAATTACTTTTGCAGTTTCTTGAGTAATTCTTTCTAAAAATGCACTTTCTGTGTAAATTTGTGCGTTTAATGCTTCGATGTTGTTAAATGTCATAAATTTTTAAAGAATAATGATTTTGAGTTCCTCCAAGCAGGAACTTTGAGGTACAAATAAAAAACAAAGTTAGCAAATTTATAATGATGAAAAAAAATTTTACAATTTATATTTTTATTTTGATTGCGAATAGCCTTTTTGCCCAAAATAAAAGTGATGTGGCAAAACAACAAATCAAGGATTTGAAGGAAGGTATTTTGGTATTGAATTTACCAACTGTCTTAGATGATGTCACTAAATATCGAGCAACGCAATCTATTTATGTGAAAAAAGACCCTGTTTACAAAGAAAGGGTGGAGATGATTATTGCTGAAAAATTAAAAGAAAATAAGCGTTTGCAAAATGACATTGTGAAAGGAATGGATAGTTTTTATCATTTTTCGCCTTATATTATTGTATATGACACAGCAAAAACTGTTTTTTTTGATAAAAACTTAAAAAAAATAGACAATTATGTTTTGCCAGAAAACTATTTTTATTTGAGTTATAAAACGGTACAAGTTTCGACGGAATTGGTACGCAATTCTTTTGTGTTGTCAGACAAAAAAGAGCATTTTTTAGAAAATC
Source organism: Saprospiraceae bacterium (assembly GCA_043777755.1). Taxonomy (GTDB): domain Bacteria; phylum Bacteroidota; class Bacteroidia; order Chitinophagales; family Saprospiraceae; genus CANHEE01. The sequence goes on along the minus strand of JAYWHK010000216.1, from coordinate 4,443 downwards.
CTTTTCCTTGGGAAATTCCTTTTCGATTTTATAAATTAAAAATTGGAGAAAAAAAACAAGTATTTAAATATGCAAAATGGAATTTTCTCAGAAAACGTTATCATTGGAAAACGAATCCTTATTTGGCAGTTCCAGAGGTTTTAAATGCAGTTTTGGATAATTTTTACAGCGAAAATTAATTCAAATCTTTACTTCCGAACCAACCCTATCTGATACTTCGTTGAATTTTTGTTGGACACATTCACCCAAATCCAAATCCAATAACGTTGCCAAAATATCAGCATAAATAACGATGTCTGCCAGCTCTTTGCCAACTTCTTTGACATCAATGTTGTCGCCACGACGGATTTTTTTGATGAGGTTGCACATTTCGCCCGTTTCTCCAGCGATGGCATTTGACCAGTCTGCCAATGTCCAATCCAAGCATTTGTTGTATGCAGGTGTGTTGTATAAGCGTATTTTATTGGCTTCTCTTAGTTCTTTTAACATTGTTTTATTTTTATAAATGTTTGATTATGAGCAATATGTAAATATCTAATATCTAATATCTAATATCTGTAATATCTAACCAGTGTATTTTCGGGTTAAAACCCGAACTCCAGTAGGTTTTTTACTTTTTCTACACCCAAGCCTTTCATCGTTTCGATGTTTTTGTTCGGAATATCATCTACATCAGGAAAATTATCTACAGCCCAGCTTACGCTACTTTCTTTGAGTAAATGCAGCATCGGATAAGGCGAGCGATTGGTATAGTTTTCTACATCGTCCGTTTTTGTACCGTCGAATTGATACAAAGGGTGAAATGATGCCACTTGAATAACGCCTTCCAACTCTAATTCTTCTAAAATCTGTTCTGAAAAATCAACATAATTCAGATAATCTTCAAAATCAAACAAACTATCAGGAACAATAATCAAGGTCGTTTCTAATTCCACCGAATCGGCAGCCGCCAAAGTTCGCAATTCCGTTACCAAAGTTTCTGACAAGACATTGAGGTCATTTCCGCTGTGAACGACGTATCGAATCTTATTTGACTTAAAAGGATGTTTTGCAAAAGGACAAAGATTCAAGCCAATGACGATTTTCTCCAACCAATTTTTAGTTTTTTCTATATACATTGTAAATTTTTTGCTGTAAAAGTAGTGGTTTTTTTAATTTTTTTTACCAAATAAAATTTTGTTTTTCGCTTAAAACGAGAATTGAAACGACTTTTTTTCAAAAATCTTATTTTTTTCGCATTTTTAGAGAAAAAAAATTTTGTGTTTCGCAAACAAAGCGAAAGAATAAATTGACACGCCTTGACATTCTCCCTAATTTTGTTTCACAATTAAAAAATAAAATTTATTAAAACATTTAAAAAAAATCAGTTATGAAAAAAATCACAGTAATTATCGCTTCTATTTTAGTGCTTGCTTTTGGAGCAAATGCACAAAAAGACAATGTCCGCAGCAAGGTTGCGGTATTGAATTTGGACACCAAAGGCTTTGCTTTCGACCCTGTTCAGTCAGGCAACGTAGCCCGTTTAGAGTTGGACAAACTTGACCTTTTCGATGTTATGGATAGGTATGACATTGATTACCTTTTGGACAAAGAAAAGCAAAACGTAGCGGATTGTTATGGAAAATTGTGTTTGGTGGACGTTGGAAAAAAAATCAAAGTAGATAAGATTTTGACGGGTTCTATCGAGTTGATGGGAGAACGAATTGTCGTTACGATGCGCATGATTGACATTGCAAATTCTTCTGTTGAAAAAACACAAGTCCTTGATTTTCTGAATGTTAAGACACAAGTCCAAACGATGATTGGCTTAACATTGAAAAAAATGTACAAACTTTCGGTTGATGAAACTGCCTTGACGCAACTCACTCAAACCAATGCTTTTGACACGGCTATTAATTCCCCAAAAGAAGAAAAAGTGAGTTTAAATGGTCCTCGAATGGGTGTCGCTGTTTTTACTGGAAAAAACGCCAGCATCATGAAAGATGCTACGAATAAAGGCGGTTTTGAGATGTCGCCCATTACTTTTCAGTTTGGCTATCAAATGGAAATTCAGTACATTGGTCAGGGCAATTTTCAAGCCTTGGTGGAATTTTTACCAATGATAACAGGTTTAGACCAAGGAAAAGTTATTCCAAGTTTGACTATTTTGAATGGTTTGCGAGAAAATCGTTTGGGTATAGAATTGGCTTTTGGGCCAACTTTTCTACTGACAAAAAAAGCTGATGGTTATTATGATGAAAAAAACAATTGGCAATTGGCTTCTGAATGGAACAGTCAAGGCGGTAAGAATCCCAATCCAAACTCTGTGGTTTCTCGTTCTGATAGCCGAGGCGAATATACGTTGGGTTCTGGTTTTGTTTTCGCTGTTGGAAAAACATTCCGTTCTGGTCGTCTGAACATTCCAGTCAATGCTTATATGCGTCCTGACTACAAAAATGGTAGTCAATTCGGGCTTTCTGTTGGATTTAATGCAAGAAGATACCCGAAATCGGAGTAGAAATCCAGAATAAGCAACGGGCTATCGCTGTCAAAAATTTCCCTTTGGGTAGTTTGACAGCGATAACCTGTTTTATATTTCTTCTAATTGCACCGATAAATGATAAGGTTGCATTTAATAAATAGTTCATAATGAGCAAATTACATATAATTTTTAAAATCTTCCATAGGCGCATCAAAATCATCTATATTGTGCGCTTTCAACATCGCTGTCACACGACCGCAGGGAGCTTGGCTGTGATGTCATTGGTTCTCTAAAACGGTAAACTTCAAAACGCTAATTCTATTCCAATAAATCTTGATCTTGTACTAAACGATGACAGCCGACAGCCAAGCCTCCTATCGTCGGCGTGACAGCCGTCTTGTACTACGTTGCATGAAAACCATCTAAATCTTCCCAGTTTTTCTTTTCGAGCCATTCTTTATGAAAAAGCGCATGAAGGCATAAAAAATGTGTTATATCAGTGCCGTTTAGCGTTGTTGGATATTCAAAAATTCCTGTTTCAAAAGGCTTTTTATAATCAATATTACTTGTAATTGCTGATAATTGATTGAAAATAGAAAATGTATGTGCTTTCGCAATATTTGTTTTCCCGCTACTTAAAAAGCTGTTGAACGATGAAAAAAACGCTGCATCATAAAATGAAACAGCATCGTGATGTATCGGATTGTGATGTACATAACAAATGCGACTAACAAGTCTTTCGATTGTTTTTTGTTCTATGCGCTTGAATTTCTTTTGAAATAAATTGCCTGCTCGTTTGTGTTTAGCGTTGTAGCCTTTGCTAAATCCAAGAAATAATCTTGCAAATTGCGATACAATAAACTCATCAAACGTTACTTTGTCTTCTACATATTTGATTGGCAACTACAGTATTTTCTTTTTGGATTTGCGCTTTTAATTCTTCTGTCATTGGTTTGAAGTACAGCACAAAATGAAAATGATTTTGCATCAAGCAATACGCCAATGTATCACAATAAGGTGCAATCAATTGTGAAAAACGTTGCAAAAAATCTTTTGCGTCTTCCGCTTTTCTAAAAATCGGTTCGCTCCCATTTGAACGATTGTAAATATGATAGTAGCTTTCTTCGTAAAGCGTTTGCCAATAATTGATTTGCATATTTTTTATAGTTTTATAGCATCGTTTCATGCTGACCTCATAGCATCGCTGTCACGCCGACCGCAGGAAGGCTTGGCTGTGATGCGGGCTTTCGCTCATTTCCCTAACTTATTACCAACAAACGATGACAGCCAAACTCCTATCGTCGTGTGACAGCCATCTTGAAATACGTAGCATCGCTGTCACGCCGACCGCAGGAAGGCTTGGCTGTGATGCGGGCTTTTCGCAAGATTGCATACTTTACCTTACTAAGATGCTGCATTGATGACAGCCAAGCTCCTATCGTCGCATGACAGCCATCACTCACGCAGCATCTTTTTTATCTTTTCCACTTCCGCTCGATGCTCGGTTGGGATTATGCCTTCTCGTTCAAATAATTTAAAATTAGCTAAAAAAGCCTCTTCAAAGGTTGTCTTTTCGCTAAAAAGATTATCTTTTAATTTAAGATATACAGCTTCCGCTTCTTCGTATTTACCTTGAAGAAGTAGAGAAGGTGCTAAATTTAAATATAAATTTTTGTCCTTTTGATTATAAAGAATTCCTTTTTTTGTGCTTTCTTCTGCACTTTTAAAGTCTTTATTGATAAGTTGATAAAACGCATAGTTGGAGTAGTAGTCTGCTATTTTTTCTTTTGAAAACAAGGTAGAATCTAATTTTTCTGCAGTATGAATAGTCGAAATAAGCTGCTGGAATAAATTGAATTTTTGTTCTTTTTTATGAAAAAATATGTATAAACTCGATGTTCCAGTTTTTGAAATTTTAGGCATAATTTTTTTTGACACTAAAATTTTATAATTTTTTTATAATTTTTATAAAAATAAAAAAT
>JAYWHK010000215.1:0-8256 GCA_043777755.1 Saprospiraceae bacterium | reverse complement strand
CAATTTTTTACCACGGAGAAACGGAGAACACAGAGTTTGGCAAAAAAATTAGCCGAAGGCTAATTTTTTTGCCTCCGTGACCTCTGTTTCTCCGTGGTGAAAATAAAAAATCTTCGATTTTTTCGACGCTAAATAGTTACAAAAAATGATAAGTGAAAATTTTCCAGAAGCAGGCTCTGATTACCTCGGTGGCGCAAGCAATGGTTGGGAATACAAAACTACTTTTTTGGGAAGTACTTTGGAGCAAAGTTTGCTCATGGTCAAGAGTTTCTTAGCCGAGGAAGGTTATGCGCATTTGCCTCTGCCCGCCAATGCAAAAGAGTTGCGTGCTTTCAAAAAACTGGCAAGACCTCAACAATTGGCAATGTTCCGTGAAGTTGGTTATTTTCACAATCCCATCAAAATTCTTTTTCATCCTAACGAAAAAATGAGTAAAATGCTGACCCTCTGTATTTACAACGAAAAAGAAGACAACCACCTTATGAGGTATTATAATCTGGTATAAAACTATCCTACCGCCATTGCTATCAACTCCAAAATACGTTTTGCACCTTTGAGTGTTCGTACATTTTCACGCACGACAATGAGTGATTTTGGTGTTTGTTTGAGCGACAATTGACTCTTTTTGCCTTCGCCATTGATGAATTTCATTATTTTTCGGAACGATTCCGTTTCATAATAAGCAGATTGTGCATTCAATACAAAGTAACAGCGCAGCTTCCCTTCTTTGAGAACAATCCTTTCAAAACCCAAATTTTTTGCCAACCAACGCAAACGCAAACCTTCAAAAATCTCCAATACTTGTTCTGGCAAACGTCCAAAACGGTCTTTGAGATTTTCACCAAAGGCTTGTACTTGTTCTTCATTTTCCAAAGCATCCATTGCCGTGTAAAGGCTGAGTCGCTCGTGGGTACTCTCTACATATTCATCAGGAATCAACATTTCTACATCTGTTTCAATCTCTGTATCACGCAAAAAGTCACGTTTTTTTGCATTTTCTTCTGCAAAAACTTCTCTAAATTCAAATTGTTGTAACTCCTCAATGGCTTCTGTCAATATTTTTTGATAAGTAAAAAAGTCTATCAACTGTTCGCCGCTTTGTTCTGAACCCAAGAAATTTCCAGAACCACGAATCCGCAAATCTTCTCTTGCGACATCAAAACCGCTACCCAAATCAGAAAATTCTTCAATGGTTTTTAAGCGTTTTTGTGTTTCTTTTGACAAAACAGATACTGGTGGCGCAAACAAATAACAGTAGGCTTTTCGATTGCTACGACCAACCCGACCACGCAACTGATGCAAGTCACTCAATCCAAAATGGTCAGCTCTATTAATGATAATGGTGTTCGCATTCGGAATGTCCAAACCTGTTTCGATGATGTTTGTACAAACCAATACTTCAAATTTTTTGCTGATAAAATCCACCAAACGTTTTTCTAATTGGTCGGATTCCAACTGCCCATGTGCCATTTCGACATCTACTTCGGGACAGTTTTCACGAATCATCTCCACAATCCCAGGCAAATCAGCGACCCGATTGTGAACAAAATAGACTTGTCCGCCACGGTTTATTTCTTTATAAATAATTTCTCTAATCAAATCCGTATTGAAAACCCTTACTTCGGTATGAATCGGCTGACGGTTCGGTGGCGGCGTTCTGATGATGGAAAGGTCACGAGATTTCATCAAAGAAAACTCCAAAGTCCTTGGAATTGGTGTTGCTGTAAGTACCAATGTGTCCACATTAATCTTAATACTACGCAATTTTTCTTTGACGGCTACGCCAAATTTTTGTTCCTCGTCGATAATCAGCAAGCCTAAATCTTTAAACCCAACTTCTTTACCAGCCAAACTGTGCGTTCCAATCACAATATCAATTGAGCCTTTTTTTAGATTTTCAAGTACTTCTTTTTTCTCTTTTGTGGTACGAAAACGATTGATATAATCCACCGTAATCGGAAAATCTTTGAGTCGCTCGCTGAAAGTCTTGAAATGTTGCAACGCCAAAATCGTTGTTGGCACTAAAACGGCAACTTGTTTTCCATCACAAGCAGCTTTGAAAGCGGCACGAATCGCCACTTCCGTTTTTCCAAAACCAACATCTCCACACACCAACCTGTCCATCGGATATTCTTTTTCCATATCGGCTTTGACTTCTTGGGTTGCCAACAATTGGTCGGGCGTATCTTCATAGACAAAAGATGCTTCTAACTCATTTTGTAGATAACCATCTCGGGAAAAGGCAAAACCTGGGGCATTTTTTCGCTGTGCATAAAGTTTTATCAACTCATGCGCCATGTCTTTGATTTGCTTTTTTGCTTTTGCCTTTTGGTTTTTCCAAGTATCAGAACCTAATTTGTGTAGCTTTGGTTCATCGCCTTCTTTGCCTAAAAATTTACTTATTTTATGCAAAGAGTTGATACTAACATACAAAATATCACGGTCTTTGTAAATCAAACGGACGGATTCTTGTTGCTTTCCATTGATGGTGATTTTTTCCAAACCAGAAAAACGCCCTACGCCATGGTCAATATGCGTTACGAAATCACCTGCTTGAAGCTCACGAATCGTTTTGACCGTCATAGCTTGGTCACTACTAAAACCTTTTTTTGTACGGTGGCGGTGGTAGCGTTCAAAAATCTGATGGTCAGTATAACAAGCAATTTTTAAGTCGTTGTCAATAAAACCTTTGTGAATACCGTTTGGAATCGGATTAAAGGTAACTTCTGCTTTTAAATCTTCAAAAATGGAATAAAAACGTTCAATTTGTTTCGGACTGTCTGTAAAAATATAATTTTCGATTAGACTACTTGTATTTTCATGCAAGTTTTCAATCAACATATTAAAATTTTTATTAAAACTCACCTGTGGTTTGCCGTGGTATTCGATTTTTTTGGTAATGGTGTAAGGCTGTTGCGCATTGCCCATAATGACCAATGGAAAAGATTGTAAATCTTCTATCACATCTTTTGGATAAAGGAAAGCCCTATCTCTAAAAATTTCCGCCGAATCACTTTCATCTAAAGCGGAAACCGTACTGGCAAACTCTTGCGCTCTATCAAAACAAATCTGTAACTTGTCCAAAACCAATTGAAAATCTTCTATCCAAACAACCGTATTTTCTGGTAAAACATTGAACAAGGAAACTTTTTGCGTTTTGTCAAAACGGGTATTTATATTTGGAACAATGCCAATTTTTGATATTTTTTGCAAAGAAAGCTGTGTTGCAGGGTCAAAAGTACGAATACTTTCCACTTCTTCGTCAAACAATTCGATGCGGTAAGGTTTTTCGTTGCCATAAGAAAAAATATCAATGATACCGCCACGGATAGAAAATTCACCAGGCTCATAGACAAATTCGCTGCGCTGAAAACCATATTCAACAAGCATTTGTATCAAAAAATTAACATCAACATTTTCAGTAATTTTGATGTCAATACGAGCATCAGACAATACTTTTGGCGACACTACTTTTTCAAACAGTGCCTCAGGATAAGTCACGACCAATTCACCAGAAGTGATGCTACTGGTGAGTTTGCTCACTACTTCTGAGCGAGTGGAAACGTTTTCTTTTTTTAAGTTTTCAAAACGAATCGGGTCTTTGAAACTATCTGGAAAAAACAAAATATTTTTTTTATCCAAAATGGTTTCGACATTCGCTTGAAAGGCTTCCGCTTCCTCTTTGTCAATAACAATGACAAGGTGATTCCTCGGTTGTGCCATAAAAGCAGCCCCGAAAACGAAAGCATTTTGCGCACCAATCATGCCCGTAAGTTGTATTCGGGATTTGGGCGCAATAAGCGCATCAGCCAAGGCTTGTGTGCGTTGGTCTTTGGTATATTTTTCTAAAAGGTCGTTGATACTGTTCACGCTGCAAAGGTAAGCAATTTATTTTTTTAGAAGATAACAGAAATAAAGGAGTTTTGTTGAAAAATATCTGTTGTGTATATTTGCCCAGCTAAACACAACAGATATTGGTTATTAGGTATTAAAGATATTGCAAACGTTTGGTGTTCAATATTTTGCATAAATGTAAAATCCCAAACCACTTTCCGATGTGTATATTATCAGTCAAAATAAAGTTTTTCAAATGCTACATACAAACAATTTAACACTCATTTACTCTACCCAAACACTGCAACCTTCGGTGCAGTTTGTACAAATGTCAATTTCGCTTCTGCCTTTTAATAGCTTGGTTCTGAACGAGTTATAGGCTTCACCTTTCCAAATTTGAGCAAAATTAACATCTTTTAAATCACCCAAACGATGTATTGCATCTTTGTCAAAACAACATGGAACAACCAGTCCGTCCCAGGTAATGACGCAAGAATGCCACAATTTCCAACAATGATTGAGTAGCTTATTTTTTACACGGTACGTTCCATCTTCTTGTTTGGCATAGCGAGCGTATTTGTCAATTGTCGGAATTAATTCGTTACCATTTTCATATTCATAGACTTGTGCCGTTTTGAGTTTTACCTCGTCAATTCCAATTTCTTCTGCCAATTTGTAAATATCAGGAATCTGATGTTCATTTGGTTTTACCACCAAAAACTGAAAAATAATATGTGGTGTAGCTGATTTCATTTCTTTTTTCCATTTCACAACATTTCTCGCACCTTGCAAAACACTTTCCAATTTTCCTTCGATGCGGTAACTTTGATACGTTTCTTGAGTCGTCCCATCGACCGAAATAATTAACCTATCCAAACCCGACTCTATCGTTTTTCGAGCATTTTCATCATTTAAAAAATGTCCATTTGTAGAAGTAATTGTATAAATTCCTTTTTCGTTAGCATATTTTACCATCTCCAAAAACTTTGGATTAATGTAAGGTTCTCCTTGGAAATAAAAAATCAAATACAACAAATCTTTGTACAAACTGTCAATTGTTTTTCTAAAAAAATCTTCTTTCAAGTTGCCAGTAGGACGTGAAAAAGACCGTAATCCACTCGGACACTCAGGACAACGCAAGTTGCAAGCCGTCGTTGGTTCGAGCGAAATTGTCATAGGCAAGCCCCATTGTACGGGCTTGCGGGTATATTCTGTTACATAAAATGAACTCACTAATTTTGCCACATTAAAAACACGGCGTGGAGTCATTTTTGATAAAAAATTTAGGGTATCTTTAAAATAAAGCGTCATTTACAAATATCTTTCTCTAATCACATTAATATGATGTAAAACGTGTCCTATCATTATGTATCCTAAAGCACGTGGCGTAATGACATGGTTGTTCGCATTGCCTTGAAAAGCTGTTTTTTCTTCTTCGGCATTGTCAAAAAGCGAAACAGTATTGCTGCGAACACTTTGAAATTCGTACAATAAACTATCCACAGAACGATGCGAAACATCAACATTGGCATTGTAAGCATCTTCGTCGAAACCAGCCAAAGACACTGCATCACCACGCAACCCAACCAACGCACGATAAGACATAATGCGCTCAGTATCAATAAGGTGCATTAGAATTTCTCTGATATTCCATTTGCCTTCGGCGTAACGAAAATCATGTTTTTCTTCTGGAATTTCTTGAAAAAAATCAAACATTTCATCTGTATTTTCTTCCAAAAGTGCTTCAAAATCACCATCTACTACCAAATCAATGTAGCGTTGGAAATAAGGGTTGTATTCTCCTACTTGTGGTCGTTGCATTGTATTATTTATTTTTTATAAAATGAAAAAATTCCTGGAGCATGGACTTTGGTCCGTGAATGTTTAGTAATACGTTTAAGTTTTACACATCAAGTACAAAAGTACGAATTATTCCTTTGAAATATACAATAAATTTAAAAAACTAAAAAAATATAATAAATATTTGTAAAACCCAAAAAAGAATTATACCTTTGCACCACTTTTGAAAGAATTTATTGATTACATCAAATAAAAACTAAGTTTTTTTAGAAAATACTGGTTTTTATCAAAATATTTTAGACAATGAAAAGAACATTTCAACCATCAAAAAGAAAACGTGCAAATAAGCATGGTTTCCGTGAGCGCATGAGCACTAAGAACGGTCGTAAAGTATTGGCTCGTCGCCGTGCTGCTGGTCGTTGGAAATTAACTACTTCTGACGAAAAAGGACCGAAATAGTTCTAAATTTACCGAATTTCTTTTAAACTTTTAGCGATTCGGTTATATATTGAGCAATGTCCTCCAATTTATAATATTGCGACAAAAATAGTTCAAGCTATTTTTGTCGCATTTTTGCGTTGTTCATACGTTCTAAGCAATAAAACACTTTCTGACAAGAAGTATATAAATATACAATATAAAAATCGAAATAATTTTGGAACTTTTCGTACAATAGTGGTGTTTTATGGTATTTAGTCATTATATCAGTAAAATTTTTATCATTTTGTCTATAAAAATATTAAATCAATTATTTTTATAACAATTTTTTTATTAATCAAATTTTTTTTATTATGAAAAAAACATTTTTTTTATCTTTTCTACTAACTTTATGTTGCTTTTTACTTTCTAATGGTCTAAATGCTCAGTCTGCATCTTACTCAACATTTTCTCTTTGGCTGCAAACAGAGCCAGGTATGCAGAGTGAGTTGAGTATTGCAGCCATAAAGCCTAAGTTGAAAGCAAATGATCAGTATTTATGGGCTGATCCAGTTAAAATTGTCTTCATTAAAGGGACAGGCTACATCCTTAATGGTCATCATAGAGTACAAGCCGCAGTCGAAATTAAATGGACAGGTAAAATTCCTTATCAAAATATTCCAGAAGCAGATATTTCAAAACACTCCGGCTTTAAAGACGCCAAAGAAGTTGTAGCAACAGCGCATGGATATTAAAACCAAATCAATACGTATGAAATTAAATAATTATATTACAAAATTGTTGTTGAATTTATTTAACACAACTATTGGAGAATTGAATAATGCTTTAATAGAGCATTATCAATTAGAAAACAAATTTACAGCTCCTATCGAAGGGAGTAAAAATGGGAAAGTTCCTCCTGAAGGAAAAATAGAACAAAATGGAAATTTAATTGAGTTTAGATTTCATGGTACAGGGTGTGAATATAAAGTGAATGGTCTAATTTTAGACTTTGATTATGTATTCAACTCTGATGAGTATAAAATCAATTTTGGACCACATGAATTTAAAACGTTTATTCAGTCTTTGCGAGAAAATAGTAACTTTCTAAGTGAGGACGAAGAAATTGTAGCAAGAAGTCTTAGTCTAAATACTAATACTAAAAACTTACCTTTTAAATTATAGTTATTACTTTTTTTGATAGTAACAATATTGACTGTAAAAAGCAATATTGTTACTTTTTTTCTTAAACCTATTTTTAAATTTTTTGATATAACAACTATGGTGCAATGACAAAATACGAGATAACAACAATTGGCGAATTTCATGTAAATCATAATGAAGATTGTTTGTTTTTAGGCGAAATCGGAAAAGGTAAACTATTAATTGCAGTAATGGACGGTTGTTCAGCAGCAATAGATAGTCATTTTTCATCGACATTGACGGCTAAACTTTTAAAAAGAATTGCGAAAGAAGAAGATTATAAAGAATTTGTCGAGCATAAAGAGAAAGATGAAAAACAACTTTTGGAAGATACATTGAAACAACTTTTTAAGGATTTGGCAGAGATGAAAAGCAAAATTGGCTTAGATAGAGAAGAACTTTTAAACACGCTAATTTTAGGAATAATCAATACGAAAGACAAAAGAGCCGAAATAATTGTAATTGGGGACGGAGTAATTGCTTGTAACGGACAACTTTTCGAGTACGACCAAGATAACAAACCAGATTATTTGGGTTACCATTTGAACAAGGATTTTGAAGATTGGTTTTCACAACAAGAACAAAAAATAAGCCTAAACAATATTGAAGATTTAAGTATTTCAACGGATGGAATTTTTACGTTTAAGAAGTTCAACAACAATGTTTACGAACCAATAAACGAAGAAAAAATTATCGAAAAATTATTGTTTGATAAGACGAACAAAGACAATCTGAATATGCTCAAAAACAAAGTATTTGAACTTGAACAACAATATGGATTGAAACCAACAGATGATTTAACAATAATTCGAGTAATTCAAAATTACTATAACTAATTGATAATAAGATAATTACGATAAAAATGCTTAGAACAACGCATCTACGAAAATGCTGCCTAAACGGCAATGTCATTAAGCTAAGGAATTTGAATCTATATTTTATAAATAATTGATTTTCAATATTTTAAATATTTTATAAATCTTCAAAATACTGTAAAATTTG
>JAYWHK010000214.1:0-8258 GCA_043777755.1 Saprospiraceae bacterium | reverse complement strand
TAATTTTGAACAATGTGTTTTTTAATTATGCCGCCAAGTTCGTTGTTTTTTAGGACATATACAAGTTGTGCGAAGAAAAAACTATGCAAATATTCGTCGGTTTCTACATTTTTAACATTTAAAATCAATGTTTTGATGTTTTCTATGACATACTCTTCTTTTGCACCAAACTGTAACGTCAAAAGTGCGTTCCTCAAAAGTCCTACATTCATAGCCATGATTTGTTCGGCGGTCATGCGAGTGAGGTCGGTCAGTTGATAGTCAAAATGTGGAATATAAGGCAGCAATTCAGGATCAATTCCCTTGAAATAAGCCGAAAATGGTTTGTATTTCCAATGTCTATCCTCTTTGTTATGATAAACGATAATCGGAATAACAGGTATCAAAGGTTTCTGATTTTTCTCACATTCGTCCCATATTTGCAACATATAACGTAGGAGTTGTAAATGTGGAAACTTGGGAACATAACTTTTGTGTTCAAACAAAAAAGTGGCTTTGATTGGCACTTTTTTACCATCAGCCTGATATTCACAATCCCAAACAACATCTGCAAAGTATTCCTCCAACTGCGGTGTTACATAAGAGGTATTGCTCAATTTTAAGGTTGAAAAATCTAATTTTTTGACCAATTCTTCCTTGAAAAACGACCTAAAATAATCTATCACATTGCGCTCTCGTGAAAAGGCTACTTTGAAAAAGTCGTCGTGAGTATTCAATCGCTGATTATCCATTTTTTATAAATTAAATAGGCAAACCAAGTTGCTCGTGAATATACATTTTTACCCTTTTTAAAATGGCAACAATACTTTTTAAATCATGTATTTGTGTAGCGTCATAAGCCCTACTCACACCATATTCACCACCTTTTAATGCCACAAAAAACCATATACGACCTATATTGTAACAACCATATAAAGTTTGTGCAGGGTTGTCATTCATTATTTGAGCATCTACCATAGCAATCAGTAGTTGCCCAAGTGGGTCATTCGCAGAATTTCGCTCCGCCTTATACTCCTGTAAAAAGAAAAACGGTCTTTTAGGTGTTTGCTTACCCATAGCCACAAACCATTCTACCCTGCCTGATGCTTCTACTTCTGGTGTTTGAAGGGTGAACATTCTTTGTGTAAAAACCTTATAATGTGGCAAATTATTGAATTTTATTTCTGCTAAAAGCAAGGCAATAAACATCATTTTTAACTCATCTTCATTCCACATTTCTATGTTTTGCGCTAACTCAATTCTAAGTTCCTCTGTTGATTGAGATAAAGGCGGTGCATCAGGTACATTGAGCCACTCCTGCAAACGAGAAAAATTATCAATGCGCTCAATTCCAAAATGTATTTCTACATCTTCAAAGAGCCATTGCTCAAAAGGTCTTTTTATCATAATGACAAATTATTTTCTTTCAATTTTATGCAAAAGTACGTATTTTTTATCTGACTTTCAAGGTTTAAACAAAAAACGCTAATTTCTCTCGGAAATTAGCGTTTTTTTGAGTTTTGACTACTTTAATTGTGCTATTTTTTTTCTAAAAACATAATTCAGACCAACATTCCAAAGTAAATCTTTGTTACCTGGCAAGTTAGATGTTATCGTTTTATTGATGCCTGTTGTGAATGTGATTGGAAATTTGCTGTGCGACAATGAAGTTACGTTGGAAAAATAAGTGCCTTCGTAGCCGTCCAAATTCAAGTAAAATACGCCTGGAATGATGCTAAATTTCATTTTTGCACCCAAAGGAATATTGGTAAATGAAGGGTTAAAACTCACAAAATGGCTTGTTTGAGGGCCATCTTTTTGTAAGCCATTGCCTTGAAGGTAATATAATCCTACGCCAATATGCTTATTGATTTTGTAGCTCGGCGCAAGTTCCCAAGCCAAAAAACGACGCATTTGAGTAAGGTTAAGCGTATCTTTGAGATTTCGAGAAATTACATCTCTCGTTTGCAGGTTCATGGCAGGGTGGAAACCCGTGCGGAACGTAAAATTTCCTTTCTGAATCGCATGATACCTAAACCAAACTATGATACCACCTCTTTTGACATCAGGCGTTACTCGAAGCTCGGGACTAATACTGAATTTTCCTTTACGCCAATCCATTAGAATTATCGCCGCAGGTGCATTTAAAGAAAACGCAGGAACGATTGAAAAACCATTGTTTGTCAATCCAAGAGAACCTGAAAAGGTTGTGGTTTTTTTTGTGCTGTCTATCGTTTGAGTAAAAACGTTTTGGCAGAGTAAAAAGAAGAAAAATACAGATAGAATTTTTATTTTGTGCATTTAATAATTGAATTTTAAGATAAAAAACGGTAATTTGTATAAATCCTGTTAGCCAATTGGCTCAAATAAAATGTTCATATCAAAAGAGCGATTGATCAAACCGACGCTATTTTTATTCGGTTTTATACCAAAAGTAGAAATGAGTGTTAGGAAAACTTGCTTAGTGGTTTGTGTTGCTGATTTAAAAATAGTTATTTTTTCTTGTAGTTTAGTCGCATCATCTTTATCTAAAATCCAAGCAGAATTGTAAAATTTGATTTCTAAAAGATTAATAATTCGGTCATTTCTATCTAAAAGCATATCAATTTGAACACCTTTTTCGCTATCATTGCCTTTAAAAACAAAAGAAGAAGCCTCGCTATAAACACCTGTGATGCCTAAGGCTTTTTTTATTTGTGGTAAATGTTTGAAACAGATACTTTCAAAAGCATAACCCGACCAAGTACGAATACTTGGTGTTTGGCTCATTACTTGCCAAATTTGCTCTCCTCGTCCTTGTCTTTTTTCAATAAATCGAAGATAAAACAAAGAATATTCGTCCGTTAAGCGAAAAACACCTTCTTTTTTGATTTTTCCAAAGGGGTAATATTGCGAAACGAAGCCAGAACGCATCAATTCATCTATTGCTTTTGTAATGCCGCCGCCGTCAGCCAAGTGTATTTGTTCTACAATGTCTTTGCGACTTAAGCCTTTCCACGTTTGCGCTAACACTCGAATAATCGCTAAATGAATCTCTGCATTGTCGAACAAAGCGGGATAGAGCATATTAAATTCATCGTTCAAAACACCGCTTGGCGCAAAGCACATAACGTCAATGTTTTCAGCAGCACTCAATTCTCCCTTCACTTCTTTCAAATAATGCGGAATACCACCGATAGCCATATACAGTTGTAAAACCTGATAACGGTCAAATTCAATGTCACGATTTTTGAGATATAACTCTGTTTCGTACAAGTTAAAAGGCTGTAAATCAATGCGTTTTGTAATTCGATTGTGCAAACCGCCTTTGTCATATACTACTTTATCAATCATCCAGGAAGCGGCTGAACCACAAATCAACACGACAATATCTTTATCTACCGCCCAACTATTCCAAAAAAAGCCTAAGGCACGAATAAAACCCGATTTGTGTGTATCAAACCAAGGCAATTCGTCAAAAAAAACGACTAAACGTTCTTGTTTCTTTTTTTGCTCCAGCGCATCAATTAGCATTTGGAAAGCCGCTAACCAATTTTTAGGTTTGAGTTTTGCCTTACCTTCATAAAAGGTTTTATTGATGCGGGTTGCAAAATGTTGTAACTGCTCTGTAAGTGGCGCATTTTGAATACCTGTTATTTCAAAATCTATTTTTTCGCCAAAAACAGTTTTGATTAAAGACGTTTTGCCAACTCTACGTCTGCCAATAACAGCAACCATATCTGCCTCGCCAGATTGTAGCGTAGCTTGCAAAATAGCTTGTTCTTTTTCTCTACCAATAAATTTTATTGTTGTCATTTTATTAAAAATGCTTATTCGTTGCGGAATGTCACAAATATAAGTAGATTCCGCAACGAATAAGCATTTTTTTTTGAAAAAATCAAAAAATCAATTCAAATTTCTAAATTCATTTGGCGTAAAGCCTGTTTTCTGTTTAAAAAGCCTTGTAAAATATTGTGGGTATTGGAAACCTAAATCGTAAGCAATTTCGCTAATGGATTTTGTGTTGTCGAAAATCTTTTCTTTTGCAACATCAATTAGTTTTAGATGTATGTACTCTTGTGCTGATTTTCCTGTTTCTTTTCGGATTAAATCGCCAAAATAATTGGAAGAAAGACTAAGTTCATTTGCAAAATGGGCTACGGAAGGCAGCCCGTTTGTTCTCAGGTTTGTGTCAAAAAAATACCTGTTTAGCGATGTTTCAAAACGCTCCATGATGCCTATGTTTACAGTTTCTCTTGTAATAAATTGCCTATCGTAAAAACGAGTACAATAATTTAGCAACAATTCAATATTGGAAACGATTAATTTGCGGCTGTGTTTGTCAATATTTTGCTGTAATTCGGCATTGATCTTATCGAAACAATCCAAAATAACGACACGTTCTTTTTCCGAAAGGTGCAATCCTTCGTTGGCTTGATAAGAGAAAAAGGAATATTCGTGAAAATGTTTTGCTAAGATAGTTCCCTTTATCAAATCAGGATGAAAAACCAAGCATAATCCTGCGGGTTGGTACAATTCGCCTTCGGGTTCGTTTTGCAGAATCTGCCCAGGAGCGAAAAAGACCAAAGTACCTTCTTCGTAGTCGTAATAACTATTCCCGTAACGCAAATCACCACATTTTACTTGTTTCAAAGCAATGCAATAAAGCCCCATATACATTTTAGTACGTGTTCTTTCTTTTGCCTTAGAAAAATCTATGACGCTGACCAACGAATGTAAAGTCGGGTGATTGTTAAATTCGTTGTATTGTTTTATGGTATCGAATTGGTACATTGCGTTTTTTTAGTAAATGTTAGGCAAATGTACGATTAAGAAACGATAAGCATTAAAGGAACTGTAAAAAGTATAATAAAAAAGGATTTTGTGTTACAATTTTTGTTTTTCAGCATTATTTCAAGCTCAATTTTTTTTAAATACAGCTCAAAAATCAAAAAAATGAGCTACATTTGTACTTTATTTGAGCTACAAATTATTTTCTATGGAACAAGCAGGATATTCTTCTTTTTCACTCAAAATGGTCAAACAAAGATTTGATTTGACCGAAAAAAAACAGGCTATTTTTGATGATATTCCTTTATTCCAACCAAGTGATTTATTGTTGAAAACATTAGAAAGAGGCAGACGAATAACTACCTTAAACAACGAAAAAAGTCGTTCTGAGTTTATTGTTGCACCAATTTTATCAGAAATTGCTGACTTAAATTTAGATAAAATCAGTTTTTTCTCTGGCGAAAACCTTGATGTGGATAAAGCGCAAGACTTGACTGGTGAATGTGATTATATTTTTACGCTTGTACCTGAATCCTCTACTATTGAAACTCCTATTTTATGTTTAGTCGAAGCTGAAAATGATAATTTAGCGACTGGACTTGGGCAGTGCGTAGCTCAAATGCTTGGCGCACAGGGTTACAACCTGAAAGATGATGTTGCTCGTCTGCGTGTATATGGCTGTGTTACGACGGGTTATGATTGGCAATTTTTAGCACTCGAAGGTAAAACAATTATTCGTAATCCTAATGTGTATTTACTTGATAATCTGCCAGTTATTATGGGTATGATGCAAACAATTATAGAAAAAGGATAAAAAAGGGAGAAGTAAAATAGATATTATTACCTAACGACCCAATTAAAAAAATACTTTCGAAATCTTGTTACATAATTATTATTTTTTATTTTATAAAATATATTTAAATATTTGATTGTCAGTATTTTAGTTTTTTTTATGCCCAAAATTTAGATAGATTTTGTAATTATAGCACTGTCATTAAATAATTGAATTACTGAAAAAAAATGAAATATACCATTGTACTTTTGTTTAGCCAAAGAATGGTAAATGATAATTTTTAATCAGTTAATAATTTTACGCAACTATGAAATCATTAAAAAATTTAAACGAAAATGACATGTCAGTTCAAAATATGAACGATGTAAAAGGTGGCAAACGTATTCATGTCCCAACCAACCATAGTGTATCAAAAAATTACATTATTACTTCAACACCGATTAAAGTAAAGCCAATTGCTTTTGGGAACAAAAGTAATTATGATATTTTGGTCAAATGGTGTTAAAATATTTTCAAAAAACCTTCCTGTTTTCAAAATAGGAAGGTTTTTTTATGCCTTTTTCTTAAAAAAATAAACTTGAAACAATTACCTTTGCAGCAAAATTAAACTATGCAAGAAATAACGACACTCGAAACCGCAAAAAAGCTCGGTCTAATCGAATCTGAATTTGAAAAAATACATGAAATCTTAGGGCGCAATCCTAATTTTACAGAATTGAGTATTTTTTCGGTCATGTGGTCAGAGCATTGCTCTTACAAAAATTCAATTACGCACTTGAAAAAATTGCCTCGTGATGGCGGTCGTTTGCTCATCGGAGCTGGCGAAGAAAACGCTGGACTCGTGGACATTGGCGACGGTTTGGGCTGTGTTTTCAAAATAGAAAGTCACAATCACCCTTCGGCAATCGAACCTTTTCAAGGCGCAGCAACGGGCGTTGGCGGTATTCACCGTGATATTTTTACGATGGGCGCAAGACCAATCGCAGCACTTAACTCATTGAGATTCGGGAACTTAGAGAGCGAACGCATGAAAGGTTTGGTCAAAGGTGTTGTGCATGGCATTAGTTTTTATGGCAATTGTTTTGGCGTTCCGACAGTCGGTGGAGAAGTATATTTTAACGATTGTTACAACCACGATATTTTGGTTAATGCCATGTCGGTTGGAACAGTAAAAGTTGGAGAAACGGTTTCGGCTTGTGCTGATGGACCTGGAAATCCTGTGTTTATCGTAGGTTCAGCAACGGGAAAAGATGGTATTCACGGAGCTACTTTTGCGTCAGCGGATTTGACCGAAGACTCTGCAAAAGACCTTCCTGCGGTACAAGTTGGTGATCCTTTTCAGGAAAAATTATTGTTAGAAGCGACTTTGGAAGCCATCAAAACAGGCGCAATCGTTGGTATGCAAGATATGGGCGCAGCAGGAATCACTTGTTCAACTTCCGAAATGTCTGCAAAAAGTGGTACAGGAATGAGGATTGATTTGGACAAAGTGCCAACTCGCCAACCCAATATGAAGCCTTTTGAAATTTTGTTGTCAGAAAGTCAAGAGCGTATGTTGATTGTTTGTAAAAAAGGCGAAGAAAAAAAGCTTTACGATGTGTTTGAGAAATGGGATTTGGAGTGTGAAATCATTGGAGAAGTGACCGATTCTGGTCGTTTGCAGTACTTTCAAAATGGTGAAATGGTAGCTGATGTTCCAGCCGAGCCATTGGTTTTGGGCGGTGGCGCACCTGTCTATCAGCGTGAGTCGAAAGTGCCAGCGTACATGAAAAAAATTGAAAAATTCAATTTAGAAAGTGTAAAAACGCCTACAAATTATATTAATTCTGCAAAAAAATTATGGAAATCGCCTAATTTAGTGTCAAAACGTTGGGTATATGAGCAGTACGATAGCATGATTCGTACCAATACACAAACCACAAACGCTCCAAGCGATGCGGCTTTGGTTCGTGTAAAAGGCACTAAAAAAACATTAGCGGTAACGACAGATTGCAACTCGGCGTATGTCTATGCCGATCCGCACAAAGGGGCGATGATAGCGGTGGCAGAAGCGGCACGAAACATCGTTTGTTCGGGCGGAGAACCTGTTGCGATTACCAATTGTTTGAATTTTGGAAACCCTTACAATCCAGAAGTTTTTTACCAGTTTGAAAATGCGGTGAAGGGAATGGGAGAAGCTTGTCGGAAGTTCAACACACCTGTAACGGGCGGAAATGTGAGTTTTTACAATCAAGCGAACATCAGAGGAAAAGTAGAACCTGTTTATCCAACACCGACGATTGGTATGTTGGGAATTTTGGACGACAACGAAAAAACAATGACTTTGGACTTCAAAAACGAAGGCGATTTAATCTATCTCGTAGGCGAAGCGAAAAACGATTTGGGAAGCTCAGAATACCTGCGTTTTGTCAAAAATATAAAATATTCCAATTGTCCAGACTTCGATTTGGAAACAGAATACGCTTTGCAAAATACAATTAAAAATTTGATAATCAATAATTTAGCTTTATCTATACACGATATTTCAGAAGGCGGATTGTTTGCAGCACTGATGGAAAGTGCGATGTGTCGCAACTTAGGTTTTGAGGTCAAAACTGATGAAAATTTCCGAAAAGACGCTTATCTTTTTGGCGAAAATCAAAGTAGGGTAGTAGTGTCAATTTCCGCTTCGCAAAAATCAAATTTTGAACAATTTTTACAAAAAGAAAATCAAAAA
>JAYWHK010000213.1:0-8260 GCA_043777755.1 Saprospiraceae bacterium | reverse complement strand
AAAAATAAAAAATTGATATTTTATTATAAATTAAAATATTATTTTTTAAATTTTTTAAAAATGTTCTGTTTTTAGAAAACTGGAACATCGAGTGTACAGCTTTACCATTATTTTTGGTAAGCTCTGTAACTCTATCATAGGCTACTGAAGGTGTACTTACATAACTACTTGACGAAACTTGTGCAGATTTTTTCAACAAATCTTCTATTCCCGAAGCAGAACAAGACACTTTATTTCCTTTTGCAAAAAGTGGTAGTTCCGCCAATTTACCTGACGAAGCAGTACCTTCTGTATTCGTATAGGTATATGTTTTTTCTAAACCTTCTGAATTTGTAATTTTTTTAATACGAATCCCACCGCCTTTTTTAGTTCGAGTTCCCGTAGAACTCACAAATTGCCAATCATATTCATTCGATTCAAATTCAAAATTAACCCAACCCTTTGTAGGGTACACTATTTTATTAAGTATACCCGCTTTTGAAAATGCATCATTGGAAGTTCTATCGTGAACCCCATACATCGTCGTCAGAGGGAATAAAGTATGTTCTGTCGTTACACTTTCTCTTCGAAAACTGGAATACATTGTTCTATGCGTAGTAGCACTCAATGGATCTGACGGATAAATGTAGATTTGAGGTAACAATGATTTAGACTTTCCACCATTGTAATAACCCCAAAAATCTTGCGCTGCCGAATGTCTTGGTGGTAATGGTGTTCCATCATACGTAAAAACATAAGGCTCTATTTTAGTGGTATTATCACTACCGATTTCTTGAATAGAACTTAATCTAAGTCTTTCTCTATGCTTTTGGACAAAATCTTTGACATTGGTACAAGTTGCAGGAAAAACTGTTTTTGCGAAATAATCGTAATTAAACTCAAATGACTTGAGCAACGTAGGCGAACCATCGTTATATACATTATATTCAATGGTTTTTAAAGCCCTGACTTTCTGATAATTACCTATTGTCATTAGTGGTAAAATTGCACTTGGATAAAATAAATCCAAGCGATCTTGGTTGTCATCGGTTCTAAAAGTTACATCGTAAACAGGAATTACGCCTTCTACTGTTTCTTTTTTAGCATAAGCTTTTACATTATGAAGCCTTTTGCTTAGGTTTATATTTATACCAGCACTTGTATGAACTTTTGAAGAACAAGAATTGTATGTTTCACTAATTTGACTTTGGTCTATCATAAGCTCATTTATATACTCAAAATTGAACTCCAGTTGTCCCATAGAATTATATATCTTGGATAAATGCCAAGCTGAATATGCTGCCCTATTTTTTTCATTTCTGATATAATCTAAATTATATTCTCTACCATTTCTAATAGGTGGAGCGCAATCAATAACACCACCGTAAGTACCTAAATCCGTAGAAGTTGTTTGACCTAAGCCATTTGACAAAGACACTTCGGTATCTGCAAAAACATATTTATTACCATCGGGAGTTGTTATAGTAAAAGAAGTAATTGCACCTGAAAACATTGATTTTATAGAAACTAATGCTTGATGTTCTGAACCATTACCCAATATTGCTTGTTCTCCATTATGAACATATTCTATTTTTAAATCTTGGTCGCTTAGTATTTTTATTTTTTTGTCTTTATCAAAAACAAATTGCCCCGAATAGCCAGAAAAATTAAAATTGAAAATATCTGGCTCTGTATCATTCATTTCCAAAACTGGTTTATAATGTTTAACTTTAGGATTAACAAAACCTCCCGTCCACTCGACAATTATATGATCTGGATAATTTGTAAGATAATTGGATTCTTTAAAAGGCGGGAATAAATCACCAAATAAAAACTCCCTATCTTTTTGTGTGTAATCAGATACTTTTGTTATATTGTCTTGATAAATATCGTTTATTTTTTGCCCACTAAAAAGATAAAGTAAGTAGAGGAATATTAATCGAAGGCGTACCTGTGTGAAGGCTCACAGGAGTAGAGCCATATTGACCCAATGCAGCAGCAGTTGGAGAGTTTGGAATACTCCCTTTCAAATTGGGGTTTAAATCTGGCTTTTTATTGTCTTGTGCAAAACTAAAAAAGTTAGCGTAAAAAATAAAAAGCATAATTAGAGCTTGTAGGCTTGTAGGCTTGTGTTTTTTCCATGATAAATAAAAAATTTAGTAATTGGTTGAAAATAAAATTTTATACTACAAAGATAAGTATTTCAAATAAATATGTCAAGTATTTATATGTTATTTTTTTATTTTTGACAAAATTTTATATTAAAAAAGCAATAGATGTACATACATTCGTTTTTAATAGATTATTTTCTAAACAAACCGCCTTTCTAGTTGATACTTAAAAGGCAGTTTGTTTTATTCAATTTTTAGCGTTTAGTAAATTTTTTTTCGTAGAGAAAAGGCGTGCCTTTTCTCGTGTTTCGTATGCCTAACGTAGTGCGAGAAAAGGCGTGCCTTTTCTCTACGAGATGCTATCTACAAACAATTTTAATTTTTTACAAAAATAATTATTTTTTGTCGCCAATGCTACTTTTTCAAGATAAAAATATTTTTCAACGTTAAGAAAAAGAAAAATATGTAAATAATAACAATAATTCAAAGGTTTTTTTCATCTTTGTAGTATGATTCAGCGTATAATTAAAGAAAGTATTGCAGTAAAGGAGCAAATTTTGGCAGATGAAGTTCTTTTGGAAAGCATCGAAAAGGTCGCTGCGGCTGCCGTTCAACTTTATCAAAAAGACAAAAAAATATTGTTCTGTGGCAATGGAGGCTCGGCTTCTGATGCACAACACTTGGCGGCAGAGCTTTCTGGTCGTTTTTATTTGGATAGAAAACCACTTTTTGCAGAGGCACTACACGTCAATACTTCTTTTTTGACTGCTGTGGCAAACGATTATGGCTACGATGTGGTGTATGCACGAATGGTCGAAGCGGCTGGTCGAGAAGGCGATATACTCGTGGCAATTTCTACTTCTGGCAATTCTCCCAATATTTTGAAAGCCATCGAAAGTGCTAAAAAACAAGGTATGACGGTCGTCGGTATGACGGGTGCAAGTGGTGGCACAATGAAAAAACACTGTGATTTTTTACTTAATGTACCTTCAAATGATACGCCACGTATTCAAGAAGCGCATATTTTGATTGGACATATTGTCTGCGAAATTATTGAAAATCGACTTTTTTCGGAATTGTAAGCAGCCTCCCTAAATCCCTCCGGAGGAGGGACTTCCTAACGTAGCGTTGCAATTTTAATAAGCATAAATTCAGTTTTCAAGTTTTATTAAATTTTATTCTATAATTTTTTTAATGTATAAAATACTTAAAATAAGCATCTTATTGTTTTTTCCTTTATTTCTTTTCGCTCAAAAATCAGCAAAAGATTGGCGCAAAGATGCTGATGCTTACTTAGATAAACAGTGCTATGAGCGTTCCCTTGCCGCTTATTTGGAATACCGCAAATTAAATCCAAAAGACAATGATATTTATCCAGAAATGGGAAAATGTGCTTACGAAATTGGTGCTTATGACGATGCCAAACGTTTCTTAACGTATGCTTTTGAGCAAAAAAGCGTTGCTACGTCCGCTTATCTTTCTATGGGAAAAACCATGCAAGCACTGGGCGAATACAAAGATGCCATTGCCAATTATAAAAAATATTTGACTCTAATAAAATCGTCAGCATCAGACAGGCGAATGGTGAAGGACGAAATCAAACGTTGTGCTTCGGGTCTAAATTTTACAGATAACAATAGTAAGGTTTTTGTCCAAAACATGGGTGACAAAGTGAATAGTGATGGCGACGATTTTGGTCCAATTATCAGTCCAAACAGTGATGAAAAAATTTATTTTTCCTCAGCAAGAAGTATTTCAGTAGGTGGATTGCGAGATGAAGAAGGTATTCGTGACAGCAAATTCGGGCAGTATTGCGCTGACATTTATACTACAAAAATTAGTAGTGGCGATTGGGCAGAGCCAAAAGCCTTGTCTTATCTTATCAATAGTCCTCGCCATGATGTGGCACTTGATTTTAGCAAAGACGGCACTTTGATGTTTTATTACAAAGGATTTAACCTTTTTAGTGGTGAGATTTATGTAGATACCTTCAAAACATTTGACGAAAGAACTTTAAATTCGACACCATTGAATAGCCCAATGAATGGGCTGGTTGGCGATGGCACACCGTTTTTTGTCAATGACTCGATTATGATTTTTTCAAGCAGAAGAAGTGGTGGTTTCGGAGGTGCTGATTTGTATTATTCTATTTTTCAAAATGAAAAATGGAGCGATGCCAAAAATTTTGGCAATAATGTAAATAGTGGCTATGACGAAGTATCTCCGTTTTTAGCAACCGATGGACGAACACTTTATTTTAGCTCCAATCATACCAATGGAATAGGTGATTTTGATATTTATAAATGTGTTTTTGATGATAAAACACTGACTTGGTCGTTACCAGAAAACTTAGGAATCCCAATTAACTCGGCTGGTGAAGACGCTTTTTTCAGACTGACAAGTGACGGTACAAAAGGTTTTTTTTCCTCAAAAAGAAAAGATGGTTATGGCAAACGTGACCTTTATATTGCTTATTACAAAAGTCCTTTGGCAGAACAAGAAAACCTTTCAGAACCAGATTTTTTCTTTAAAGTAAAACCTTCGGACATTGCCAATAGCAACCAAGAAGATGAAAATGCGGCTGCAAAAATCATTACTTACAAATTTTATCCAATTGTATATGACAAAGACGCTGATTTATTATCAGGAAAAAACAAGGCAACTTTGGACGCTATGATTGATTTTTTAAATAGAAATGAGGCGGTAAAAGTAACCATTGTGAGCCATTCTGACGAAACAACCAATATTGATTTAGATGCTTTTTTATCTGTAAAAAGGGCTGAAAAACTAAGTGAATTTATGGTAAAAAATGCTTGTAAAGCACAGCAAATCAATATATTAGGTTGTGGTTCGAGTTTTCCAATTGCAGACAATATGATAGATGGACAGCCGAATAAAATTGGGCAAAAACTCAACCGTCGTTTGGAGCTTTTTTTCCATAATTATCAAAAATTGCCCGTAAAATTAGAATTTGACGAAACACTTGTTCCAGAATATATGCAATCTGACGAACATTTTAGATTTAAAAATATTTATAAAGGATTGTCTTACAGGGTTCAAGTGGCGAGTATGAAACAAATGTACCAAGGCGATGTCTTGCGCAAATATCCTGATGTAACGGTTGAAAAAAACGGCATCAAAGATACTTATGATTTTTCTATTGGAATGTTCACTTCTTTTCAAAACGCAGATAGGTTGCAAAAGGATTTGCAAGCGCAAGGTGTCAATGCGATTGTTGTGCCGTACATCAGCGGACTGAGTGTATTGGATACTGTAAAAAATTACACATCGCAATATCCTGATTTGCAGAATTTTATGAAAAATAAAAAATAGTTTTTGTAAAAAAATGAATACTTACGATAAATTATGGAAGGGAATTATCAATTTAAAATTCAGAAAATTACTATATCTTTGCAGAAGAAATTTCATCTATTTACGAAAAAAATCATAAAAACATGGGAGTTGTAGATATTTTATTAGAAGATGCTCATCAAGAAGGTATCGAAAAAGGAAGGAAAGAAGGTATTGAGAAAGGTATCGAGAAAGGCCTAATTATTTTTATCCAAAACCTTCTAAATACATATCCTGAATGGGATAACGAAAAAATTGCGAATATTACAAATGCGAATGTCGCTATGGTTGAAAATATTAGAAAGGAATATTCGGACAAAAAATAGTAATTTTCTACCACAAAAAAGGTTTATCTCGTAGCCATGCCTAACGAAATAAACCTTTTTTGTGGTATCTAAATCACGTACAGAGAACAATTTAACAAGATTAGACCTTCAATGCTCCACCCGTAATGATTCCACCTCCAATAACATCGTCACCTTCATAAAAAACAGCAGATTGACCAGGCGCAACGCCTTTGACATTTGCCAAAAATTCTACTTCCAAACGATTATTTTCTACTTTTGTAATCACGCTCAATGCACCAGGATCATTGTAACGAATATGCGCAACGACCTCTTGTTCAGGAAATTGTGTGTATTTCATAGGATTTAATTTATAAACTTCCATCGTATTTTTTATCAAATCGTTCATTTCACCCAAAACGACTGCATTTGTATCAGGCTTAATTTCAGTAACAAACATTGGTTTGCCAAAGGCTGTTCCCAAACCTTTGCGTTGTCCAACTGTAAAAAACGGATAACCATTGTGCTTGCCAATGATATTTCCTTGTACATCAAGAAAATTTCCGCCAGCCACTTGTTCTTCCAGATTAGGAACACGGCGTTTCAAAAATCCACGGTAATCATTGTCAGGAACGAAACAAATTTCATAGCTTTCAGCTTTTTTGCTCAAGTCATTGTAACCCCATTCTGCACACATCTGACGAACTTCGGGTTTGGTAAATTCTCCTAACGGAAACCTCGTTCTATCCAAACATTCTTGCGACAAACCCCAAAGCACATAAGACTGGTCTTTGTTTCTGTCCACCGCTTTTGTGATGTATTTTCGACCATTGAGTTCTTTCATTTTTGCATAATGCCCCGTTGCGATAAATTCACAATCCAATGAATCAGCACGTTTTAGAAGCGAACTCCATTTAATGTGCGTATTGCACAAAACACAAGGATTCGGTGTTCGACCAGCCATGTATTCATCAACAAAATTGTCGATTACATAGTCGCCAAACTCCTCTCGAATATCCACGATAAAATGATGAAAACCAGTGCGAACAGCCACTTCTCGGGCATCGTTGATGGAGTCTAAACTACAACAGCCTGTTTCTTTTTTACCGCCACCAGAATTGGCATAATCCCATGTTTTCATGGTGATTCCGATGACTTCGTAGCCTTCTTGATGCAGCATAACTGCGGCTACTGTGCTGTCGATTCCGCCACTCATGGCAACCAGCACACGTCCTTTTTTACTCATTTTAAATTAAAGTTTTGAAATTCAACATAAGCAAAATTAAAAGATAAATAGGATGTTTTTCGTATAAATTACTGATTAAACCAGGAAAAGTGTTTGTAACAGTATTTTTACATTTTAAATTTAGCCTTTTACATTTTAAATTTTACTAATAGGTTCATAGCCTACCGAGCTTTTCAAAACAGTCAAAAAACTGCTTATGATAAAGTGCGAGCGTATTATTAGACACAAAGTTCTGTATAAAAGTTCAGAAAACATTGGAAAGATTCAAAAAAATGAGAACTTTGTAGTAAAAATTTAATCGGTTTGAAAAAAGCAATCCATCACCTCTTAGTTTCAAAATACTCAAAAGAAGGTTTTGAAGAAGTATCTGACCATGTTTCAGTGGAAGAACCACTGGAAATTATCGTTGCGTATGGTTCTGCCAAACGCCGGCAAACCAAAAGTATTTCCGTCACTATGCGCACGCCTGATGGAAATGACAGCGAGTTAGCACTTGGTTTTTTATTTTCAGAAGGTCTTATTCATCACAAAAACGATGTTTTGACTGTAAAATATGCCGCCTCTACCCTATCCAAATCTTCCGAGCAAAATATTATTAGAGTTGAATTGAGTGAAAAAGCTGCGTTCAATCCAGAACAACTAAATAGGCACTTTTATGCTGCATCAAGTTGTGGTATTTGTGGAAAAAGCTCTATCGAGATGGTTCAACAAAATTCATCTTTTCAAATTACTGACAATCAATTACTTATATCAAAATCAATGCTTTTTTCTTTGCCCAAAAAATTAAAAGAAGCGCAAGAACAATTTTTATTGACAGGAGGAATCCATGCTTCTTTTCTTTATAATTTAAAAGAAAACATTGGCTTAGTAAAAGAAGATATTGGCAGACACAATGCTTTGGACAAAATAATTGGTTGTGCTTTTCAAACAAAATCATTACCTTTGCAATATCATTTATTAGTCCTAAGTGGGCGATTGAGTTTTGAATTGGTACAAAAGGCTTGGATGGCTGGAATCCCTATCATCGCAGCAATTGGCGCACCGTCAAGTTTGGCTATCGAATTGGCGGAAGAAGTTGGAATCACACTCATTGGTTTTTTAAAAGAAGATAGATTTAATGTTTATTCGCATGGGTGGAGAGTGGGGAAATAGAGAGTTGGAAAGTGAGAAAGTGAGAAAGTGGGGTTTTCTTATAAAAATATTTTAGGTGCAGCATACCTTTGTAAAAAAATAAAAAACAAAATGTAATTTTGTGAGAGAAAAAAGGGAAGGATAGATTAAGACTGAAG